>CAZBAZ010000013.1:0-25608 GCA_964490375.1 uncultured Clostridium sp. | reverse complement strand
GCTCCAAATTGATAGGAAATTCGAAAATTAACTTCTGAGAGTAATAAATGCTAACTAGAAATAGTTAGTTCAGATTGTTGACAAAATAAAAATTGAATTAAAATAGTAAATTGTAAAATTCAAGCAAGTATAGAAGATGCATGATAAAATAAGAAAAAATGCATTTTTTATATTGCAAAATAGTCAAAAATATAGCATTTTATATACGAAATTTATAAAAAAGTTACATGCAAGAGCAGCACAAATTTGGTTTGTGCAAGACTAAATTGCAAAATTTGATTATTGCATTTTGCTTGTGTTTTTTTAAATTTTTTGGGTTAGATAATACTATTCGATGGTGTTATCTTTTTTATTGAATATTGATTTATTTAAACAAATATTAGGATATGAAATATATTTATATCCTAAAAGTTCAAGAAAGTCTTCATATGTAAATAATAATTGAAGTGAGAATGCACATTGTCCTTTAAATAAATCTTTAGGAACAGAGTTAATATGATTAATCATATTAGTTATATCTTCTTGAGAATAAGGGTTAAAAGAATTACCTTTTGGTATGAATCTTCTAATGAACTCATGACATACTTCTATTTTTCCTTTTTGATCACTTCTGTTAGGATCATAATAGTAAACATGCGTTTTTGGTAGTTCAACATTGCCCTCAATAAATTCAGGGTCAGCAAACTCACTGCCATTATCAGTTAAAATACATTTAAATAAATCTGAGAACATATCCAATCCTAAAGTTTTTTAGTATTGAAACACTTCGGATACATATTTAACTGTTTTACCTGTCAGGTGTCAAGATAAACATAGTTCGTATGCCCTTGACAGTGTTGAAAATGTTGTGCAAGATTAAATTGAATTAATAGTTTTATCTTTGCAATTTACTTATGTAATCGAATACAAAGCAAAATTTATAAGAAAATCTTTCTTTTTCAATTTTATATGTGCTATACTTTTATTAGAGATAGGATTGATAGTATGAATGTAGACTATGTAAGGAGTAGAATTAAAAATAAAAAAGATCTTGCTTCATTTGATAATGCATATGAATTTGCTTGCAAAAGATTAATGGGTGTAGTTTACAATGAAAATCAATCTTTGGTTAATTATCTTTTGGAAATTGTTTCTATTTTATTAGATTATAATGTTGATATTGATACTATTATTGGTACTGTTTTATATGAAACAATTAACTATGGCGTTAGTAGTGAAGAGATAGAAAATATATTTGGTACAAAGGTTAAAAATATAGCTTCTAGTATTTTTTATATGGTTGATATTGATTATAGTGATCCATATATTGTTAAAGAAATATATGATATGGAAGAGAAGAATAGAGCTTTTTTTGTTGTGCTAGTTAGAAGGTTATATTTACTTCAAGATATAAAAAATAATAAAAAAAGTTTTGCTAGTGAGACTATTGATTATATGATACCTATAGCTAGAAAATTAGATTTAAATAATATAAGTAATACTTTAGAAGATTTATGTTTATTTTATTTAGACCCAGCAGAATATAAAAAAATAATATTGAGGCTTGGAACTGATGTTTTTAAAAATTCTTATAATTTAAAAAATAGTATAAGTCAATTGTTAAACAATAATGGAATTAGTTATACTATTAAAAGTAATATTAGAAATATTTATAGTATATATAAAAAAATAATGAGTGGGTACTCATTAGATAGTGATATTGATGTATCAACTTTTAGATTATTTATTGATAGTAAAGATAATGATGATGTGGTATCTTTATTTGGAAATGACTATGGTTATTTGACTATGTGTGATTTTGGATTTCAATCATATGTTAAAGATGAATCTGGAAATTGTTATGTTATTCAAATAATTAATATGCCTTTAAAAGAATGTAAAAAATTATAGTTAAATATTATAATTCGTTAAAAATGGCATTTTGTTTAAAAAAATATGTAAATATTATTAGAATATGATTTAATACTTATTTTTTTATGATAAAATTTTATTAGAGATTAAGAGGTGTAAGTATGTTAATTTTATCTATTTGTTCGTCACCTGAGGTGTTAAAAGTAATAAGAATTTTTAATACTATAATTTCCATTTTAAGAATAGTTGTTCCAATATTATTAATTTTAACAAGTATGATAACTCTTGTTAATGCTATTAAATCTGATAAAATGGATTTACTTGTTACGGCAAAAAAACAACTTTTGAATAAATGTATTGCTGCTGTAATTATATTTTTAATTCCTACTTTGGTTAATGTTATAGTCAAAATGGCTGATAGTGATTTGGAATATAGTGATTGTTTGTATGCTAATACTGAAACTATTAATGAAGCATATTCTTCTAGGGCAGAAAGACTAGTGTCTAGTGCAGAAGAATCAAAAACATATAATGATTATTATGCTGCTAAGAATGCTGTATCTAAATTAGATGATGAAGAAAAAAAATCAGCTTTAAATTCAAGATTGGATGCTTTATATGAAATAATTAAAGCTGAAGTTGCCAAGAAAAATGAAAGCGAGTCTAGTAAGGAGACTGAAGAAGAACCCGAGGATGAAACTGATAATAATAAAATTAATAATATTTCAGGGACTATTTATATGGGTGATTCTAGAACTAATGGTTTAAAAATATATGGTGATTTATCTTCTGATGAACAAGTTTTTGCAACTGATGGTGGAGGATACAATGCTTTTTTAAATCATATAAATAGTGTTAATGCTGTTTTAAGTAGTGGCAAGAGTTACAATATTGTCCTTAATTATGGAGTTAATGATATGGGAAATGCATCTAAATATTGTGAAAAATATCAATCTTTTATTAATAGTGTTAATTCTAAGAATAACGTATATGTTATGTCAGTTAATCCTGTTAGAGATTCTGGCAGCAAATATGCTAAAAATGCTAATATAGGTTCTTTTAATTCATATATTAAATCTTGTATTTCAGGACTTAAGAATACTAAATATTGTGATGTTTATGGAAGTACATCAATTAGTAATTGGGAAAATAATTATGTTAGTAGTGATGCAATACATTATACTAGTAATGGATATAAATATATACATTCTAAAATTAAAGAATGCATGAATTAAATGATATGGTGAAATGATATGGAATTTTATTTAGCTCAAGTTTTTGGTGCTTTAGCATGGATATTATTATTTGCTAGTTATTATAAAAATGGTAATAATAAATTATTATATTTACAAATATTATCTTGTATATTTTTTGCGCTTAACTATGGATTTTTAGGCGCTTATACTGGAATATGTGTTGTTTTGTTTGAGATGCTGAGAGATTACTTATATACTAAAGTAAAAAATCCTATGAATGTTTTTTATATTTCACTATTTTTATATACTTTAATAGCTATATTTAGTTTTGATGGAATTTTATCTTTATTTTCTGTGTTTGCTTCTTTAAGTGATGCATATGCTTTAACTAAAAAGAATAAAAAAGTTATTATACTTGGAATCGTTACATATAGTTTGTGGCTTATTTATGATATTAATTATGCTAGTTATTCTACATTAATTGCTGAGTCATTATTGATTATTTCAAATATCATTATACTTGTTAGATATAAATATGCTTATTTTAAAAGTGAAGCGCTTGTATTTTCTAGAGGTATGTCAATTAGTACTAAATTAGTAGACGAATTTAGTAAATTAGATTCTAGCAATTTTGATGACGAATATAATTGGTCTAAAGAAAAATTTAATGATGTTGTTAAAAATAAAAAGACAGATATTATATATATTCATGATGACGATAATATTATAGGATATATACATTTTATTAAAATAAATGAAAATAAATTTAATAAAATGATTAATCAAAAAGAATACATTGATGTTCATAGAGAAGAAATAAAAAAATTTATTAAAAGGAAAAGTAATTATTTAAATATTAATTCTATATCTATTAGGCTAACTTATCAAAATAAAAAGACAGTATCATTAGTAAGTAAATTTATAAAGGAATATATAGTACGAAAAAATAGAATAGGTTATTCTATAAAAGGAATTGTTGGCGTGGCTAATAGTGAATTTGAAAATGATGTATATAAATCTATGAAAATGAAATGTGATACTCAAGAACCAAATGATTTTTATGTCTATTATCTAAAAGATGATAAATTAAAAGAATATCTAAGATGATATTCTTTTTGAGTTCAATATTTTTTTGTTTTAATGTATTAATATGTATAAAATAAAATGATGGTATAATGCTAATTATGCTATATATTTTGTTATAATTTTTTTGCTCTATATATTATTTATTGCCTTTATAATAGAAGAAGTCGAAGTTTTTATATATTTCATTAAATGTTTTTCTAACTGCATCACTAACACCTATAACTTCTGCTACTAATAAATAACTTCTCCATGTTTCTGCATCTATCCATTTAGTATCTGGATTAGAATTACATATTTGAACATAATTTTTCATATATCTTGAGAAACCTAATATTTGTTTTGCACTTTCAATTAGTTGATTTCCAAAAATTAGTTCTTCATTTTTAGTAGTGCCCGTTGCCTGAACATTTGGGTCTTTACATGAAATTAAACCTTCTCCAATGTATCTTTCTTTTTCATGTGCTAATACTCTAGAGAAAAATATATTTATTTCTTGTTTGTTTTTGTTTGCCCATTTATCAAAGTCTTTTTTAGATAATTCATAATTTTTAGAAGCACTACTTAATAATTCATATGCTTCTGATTCTAAAACACTTTCAAATCCTGTATAATCACTAAAATGTAATACATTAATCATCTTTCCAAATAATGTTTTCTTTTGAGTCATTTTAACTTTTTCAGTTTTTAACCAAGTTAATAATAAAGCTCCTAAAAGATCATTTTTATCTTCTAATAAATTAAATGTATCTGCAATAAAATATATAGCAAATAAATCTCCATCACATGGTGCTTTATCATAGTAATAACTATCTTGTACGACTAATTTTATTTTACCATTTTCTTCTACAACATTAGCTACTGTGTTATCTGTTTCTGCAGTTTCTATTTGTGTGTTATTTGCAGCTAATCTTTCTTCTAATGATGCATCTTGAATTGTATATACTTCTTCTGGTTTTTGTTCATTATTTTCATTCATATTATTTTCCTCTTTATTATTACCTATAATATTATTATAAACATTTAATTTTTTGTTGTAAATAAAAAAAATTAAGGTGTACTTTTTTATGTAAATATTATTTCTATATGATATAATATGTATGTAATTAGGAGGACATATGTTAGTTAGTAATTCTTGGGTAGATTATGAATGCATTGATGCTGGTAATGCTGAAAAACTTGAAAGATGGAAAGATGTTATTTTAAGAAGGCCTGAACCTTGGGCTTTGTGGACTCATAAACAAAATAATATATGGGAAAGTTATCATGCTATTTATCATAGAAGTGATAAAGGTGGTGGTTTTTGGGAAAAGAAACACAATTTTCCTGAATTTTGGACTGTTAAATATAAAGAATTGACTTTTAAAGTAAGTCCAACTGGATTTAAACATACTGGACTTTTTCCAGAACAAGCTGCTAATTGGGATTTTATAATAAGTAAAATAAGAAATGCTAACAGACCTATAAAAGTTCTTAATTTATTTGCATATACAGGTGGTGCGACTATGGCTGCGTCTTATGCTGGAGCAGTTGAGGTTGTTCATGTTGATGCTAGTCAAGGAATGAATGATTGGGCAAAAGAGAATGCAAAGCTTTCACACTTAGAAAATAATAAAATTAGATATATTTGTGATGACTGTTTAAAATTTGTTGAAAGAGAAAAGAGAAGAGGAAATAAGTATGATGCGATTATTATGGATCCACCTACTTATGGAAGAGGTCCTTCTAAGGAATTATGGAGATTTGAAGATAGTTTAAATAAACTTATTGATTCTTGTATTGATATATTGAGTGATAAACCTTTGTTTTTACTTATAAGTTCTTATACTAAGGGAATTACTCCAGTGATACTTCAAAATATTATTAATACAAGTATTGAAGGTAAACTTAATAATGGTGTTGTTTCTACTGATGAAATAGGTTTAAAGATTACTAAATCTAATATGATACTTCCTTGCGGAGTGTATGGAAGGTGGGAATGCAATGAAGATAATAGTTAAAAGAATATTTATTTTAATACTAGCAATTATTTTGATTAGTCTTTCTATTATTGCATTTGGTAATTTAAATGATGATAAGCAAGTAAGCATATATACCTCTTTTACAAATGAATATAGTTTGGTTGATAAATCAGAAAATTGTGGTAATGCATTAGAACTAATATATGAAACTAGTACGACTGCTTATTTCTTAAATTGTTTTAAAAGTAATAGTATATATTTAGAATATGCTGATGGAACTATTATTACATTAAGAGAAGCATTAGATGGAGAAAAGGTGACAATTGAATCATTAATTGAACATGGATTAGAGCTTACTACTGAACCAATATGGTCATCAAGTGTTGTCAATGAATAAGATTAATGTAATATACGAAGATAATCATTTATTGGTAGTAGAAAAACCAATTAATGTTCCTGTTCAGGAAGACGAAAGTAAAGATGAAGATTTATTGTCGATTCTTAAAAATTATATTAAAGTTAAATATAATAAACCTGGTAATGTTTATTTAGGTCTTGTTCACAGATTAGATAGACCTGTTGGTGGAATTATGGTTTTCGCTAAAACAAGTAAATGTGCTAGTAGATTATCTGAACAAGTTAGAAGTAAAAAATTTAAAAAAGTATATAATGCTGTATGTATTGGTAGAATAGATGATTCTGGTAAATTAGTTGACTTTTTGTTAAAGGATAAAAGGAAAAATATTGTAAAAATAGATAAAAGTGGTAAAGAGTGTGTTTTATATTATAAAAGGTTAAATTATAAAAATAATTTATCTTTGGTAGAAATCAATTTGGAAACTGGGAGAAGTCATCAAATCAGGGTTCAATTATCTAATTATGGTTATCCATTATATGGAGATCAAAAGTACAATAGAAATTCTAAAGTTGGTGAGCAGATTGCTCTATTTGCAAAATCAATAGAGTTTTATCATCCAATTAGTAATGAGAAATTGCATTTTGAAATTGATTTACCTAATAGAGAACCATTTTTTTGTTTTAAATAGGAGTAATTATGGAAGAAGAATTTATAAATGATATAGATTATTTAGATCAACATTTTTTAGTTGATAAAGGTGTTATAAATGCATTTGTTGATGCTGCAGATGTTAAGATTACTGAAGATGTGGTTGAAATTGGGCCTGGTAAGTGTGAAATAAGTGATATTTTAGCTAGAAGAAGTAAACATTTAACTTGTATTGAAATTGATGAATCTTTAGAGCATTATATTAATGTATTAAAAGATATGCATAGGAATGTAGATGTTATATATGGTAATGCTTTGACTGAATATATTCCTGATTGCAATAAAATTGTTTCTTCTTTACCTTATTATATAACTGAACCTTTTATTGAAAAACTATTACGTTGTAAATTTGATAGTGCAATATTGATTGTTGGTAAAAGATTTGCTGATGCTGCTTATGAAAAGAAACCTACTAAGTTATCTCTTTTAACTAATTCATTTTTTAAAGTTACTAAAATGATGGATATACCACCAGAGGCGTTTAATCCTAAACCAAGAGTTATGTCATCTATAATAAAGTTAGTTCCTATAAAAAGAGATGAATTAAACAATAATTTTAAAATGTTTATATTTAGAGAGTTATTCTTTCATAGAGATAGAAAACTTAAAAATGATTTGATGGAATCTTTGATTGAGTTTTCTAGGGTACATGGTGTAAAACTGACTAAAAAGGAAAGCAAAAATATAATTCAAGGTTATAATATACCTAATGAGACATTAGATAAAATGATAGAAAATTTATCTAATGATGAATATGAATACTTATATAAAGTTTTGGAATAAAAATAAAAGACCTACTTGTTTGAGTAGGTTTTATAATGCTTTTTGATTTTGTTTTTCTATTTTTAAATCTTGTAGTTCATCATTTGTTTTTGATAATGATGAGTTTCCTTTTAAAAAAGATTTAATATATACATACCCAGGAATACTTTTATAAGCAATATTTTCTTCACCAACTTTTGTATTATAAAATGAATCTCCATATATTCTTGCAATATCATCTGCTAGAATAGAGTACCCATTTATTAGAAATTCTTGTACTTTATCTTTGTCTTCTTCTTTTATAAAATAACCTGGATTAGGTGTGGTTACATATTTACCATTTATTAATGTATAATTATTTTTATTACAAGTGCTTTTTGTAAAAAATTGTCTATATGTTGGATCTGCTAAATATGATAAAATACCATTTTCTGTATTTAAAGTCACTATCATAAATGTGTGTCCTGTAATATTATTTGTTATTACTTTTTGTGTATCACATACATTAAAATTTACGTTTAATTGATTAAGATAATTGCCTATTATGGAGATTGCAGTATCACATTTCCATTCAAAAGAATAATTATCTAAATCATTAGTTAATTTTGTTCTTGTTACGAATACTATATAGTTCAAAAAATACTCTGTTTCTTCTTTTGATAATGGAATATTTTCATTTAACTTATTTTCAATTTGTGATATTAAATCATAGTTAATATCCATTTTATATGGAGTTGATTCTATTATAAAATTCATTTTTTCTCCTTGCTTTTAATTTAACATATTTCTTATTTCATTATATAAATAAGGTTTTAACTCATTTATTGGAAGAGGTTCATTATATAGAATTGAAGTATAACAACATCCTCCAACTAATTCAACTATCATATATAGTTTTACATCAGGATTTTCTAAATCAGTGGCATATTTTTTTAATTCATCAATAAATATTTCTTTTAAATCTGAATATTTTTCATCTATAAGTTTAATAATATTTTTGTTATATAAAGCTATAGATAAATTCTTGTTTATTAATTTACTTATTTCTTTATTTTTTGATAAATTATCTATAATATAATCTACTACGCTTATTAATTTATCTGGAAAATTATTTAGATTTTTTTTCTTTGTTTTATTTATTGCTTCATTAAATAATTCTTGTGTCTTTTCTAATATTAACTTTTCATTTATATCCCATTTGTCTTTGAAATACAAATAAAAGGTTCCTTTAGCAACTCCTGCTTTATCAACTATATTGGTTATTGATGTATCATAAATGCCTTTATCTGTAAATAAACTAAATGCTGCGTCTAATAATTTTTTTCTTTTTATCTTTTTATTCTCTTCTATTTTTGAAATAGTTTCACTTATTTTATTCATAGTTTCACTTCTTTCTAATAAAATCTTAATATATATTACTAATAAAGTCAATAAAAAATCAATTATGTATTGACTAATAGTCATTTTTGAGATATAATCAAACTGACTTTTGGTCATAGGAGGGATATTATGAATAAAGTCGGAGAATTTATTTGTAAAAATAAATTAACTATAATAATTTTATCTTTGATTTTTTTAGTTTTGTCTGTGATAGGTTATGCTAATACTAAAATAAATTATGATATATTAGTATATTTGCCTGATACGATTGAAACTATGAAAGGTCAAGACATATTAAAAAATGATTTTGATATGGGTGCTTTTACTATTATTAGTGTTGATAATTCTAATCAAAAAGAAATTATTGATATTGAAGATAGTATTAGAGATATTGATGGAGTAAATAAAGTTCTATGTATTGATGATGTTATTGGAACAACTATTCCATTTGAAATATTACCTGATAATATAGTGGGAAAGGTTAAAAATGGAGATAGTACATTGGTAATGGTAACATTTAATGAATCTACCTCTAATAGTAAAACACTTGATGCAATTGAAGAAATAAGAACTTTAATGGATGGTAAAGCAAAAGTTGGTGGTATGAGTGCTATTGTTCTTGATACTATGAATTTATCAAATAAAGAAGTTGTTATTTATGTTGTAATTGCTGTTATTCTATGTTTAATTGTATTAATGTTATCTTTAGATTCTTATTTAGTACCTGTTCTTTTACTATTAAACATAGGAATTGCTATTATGTATAATATGGGAACAAATGTGTTTTTTGGTGAAATATCATATATTACTAAAGCTATAAGCGCTGTTTTGCAATTAGGTGTTACTACCGATTTCTCTATATTTCTATATCATAAGTATCAATATTATAAATCAAAAGAAAAAAATATTGAATCTGCTATGGTAAGGGCTATTAGTGATACAATGGTTTCTGTTATTGGTAGTTCTTTGACTACAATTGCGGGATTCTTAGCATTATGTAGTATGAATTTAACTTTAGGTAAAGATATTGGTCTTGTAATGGCTAAAGGAGTTCTATTTGGAGTTATTTGTGTACTTACAGTATTTCCAGCTATGTTATTAATATTTGATAAGCAACTTGAAAAAACAAAGCATAAAGAATTATTACCACAGTTTAATGGTATAAGAAAATTTGCTGTTAAACATTATAAAGCAATATTTATTGTTTTCTTACTTTTATTGGTACCTGCTTATATAGGAAATAGTAAATCTGAAGTATATTATAATTTAGATAGAAGTTTGCCAAGTAATTTGGATAGTATTGTTGCTAATAAAGAATTAAAAGAAAAGTTTAATATAGTATCACCTGAAATTGTAATTGTTGATGCTAGTTTATCTGAGTCAGATATGTCTAGTATGATTAGTGATATTAAATCTATAGATGGAATTAACTTAGTTCTTAGCGCTAATGATTTAACAAAATATGGTTTTCCATTAGAAATACTAGATAGTGATTTAACTAGTATGGTTAAAAATGATAAATATCAACTTTTATTAATTAATTCTGAATATGAGGTTGCTAGTGATAGTTTAAATAAACAAATTGTTAAAGTAAATGATGTTGTTAAAGGTTATGATAAGAATGCTATTATTGCTGGTGAAGGACCTTTAACAAATGATTTGATTAAGATTAGTGATGAAGATTTTAAAAATGTTAATTATGTCTCTATTGGAGTTATATTTATAATTATGTTGTTTGTTTTAAAATCAATATCTTTACCAATACTATTAATATTAGCTATAGAATTTGCTATATTTGTTAATGTATCTATTTCATATTATACAGGTGTTACATTACCATTTATTGCATCAATAGTAATTGGTACTATTCAATTAGGTGCTACTATTGATTATGCTATTTTGATGACTACTAAATATTTAGAATTAAGAAGCGAGGGTAGAGATAAATTTGAAGCAATTGATAAATCACTTAAAGCTAGTATATCTTCAATATTTGTTAGTGGTATGTGTTTCTTTGCTGCTACTATTGGAGTAGGACTTTATACAGATTTAGAATTAATTGGTTCAATATGTACATTAATATCTAGAGGTGCAATTATAAGTATGTTAGTCGTAATATTTATATTACCATCATTATTACTTATATTTGATAAATTAATTTGTAAAACAACTGCTTGTTTTAAGAAGGAGAAGGTAAAAATGAAAAATAAAAAATTAGCTGGAGTTTTATTAGCAGTAACATTATTATTACCTTGTAGTTTAATGGCTGCTACTAAAGATGAAACTGTATATTCTAAACTTAATACTGATGGAAGTGTTAATAAAACAATTGTTAGTAATCATATATCTGGATTAAAAACTGGAACTTATTATGATAGAACTAACTTAAGTAAAATAGTTAATCTTAATGGAACTGAAACATATAAGATAGAAAAAAATAATTTAACTTGGGATAGTAAAGGTGAAGATCTTTATTATAGAGGTGAATCTAGTGAAAATTTACCAATAGGTGTTTCAATTAAATATTATTTAAATAATAAAGAAATTGATTATAAAGATATGATTGGTAAAAGTGGAGATATTAAAATTGTTATTAAATATTCAAATACTTTAAAAAATAGAGTAAATGTTAATGGAAATAAACAAACTTTATATACTCCATTTATTGTTGGTATGATCAGTACTCTTGATAAAGAAAATAATAGTAATCTTACTGTAAGCAATGGGAAGGTTATGGATAATGGATTAAATTATACAATTCTTGGAATTGCTATGCCAGGTATGTATGAAAGCTTAAATTTAAGTTCATTAAAAAATACTGATACTATCACTATTAAATATACAACTAAATCTTATGAATTTAATAATATTTATAATGTTGCTACTAGTAATTTATTTGATGATGATATTGATTTTAGCGAGTTAAATAGTATATATTCAAGTATTAATAAATTAGCTGATAGTACTAATTTATTGGTTGATGGAAGTAAAAGTTTGAGTGAAGGAATTAGTAATTATAGTACTAAGTTTAATACTTATGCTAATTCAATTGATACATTAGATACTAAAGTAAAATATTTAAATCAAAAGTATAATGAATTGTATAGTGGCATTAAACAAATGGATGAAAGTGTTAATGGTATTGTACAATATGCTGGTTCTTTTGAATCATTAAATAGTGCTGTTACAACTTTATCTGGTTATACTGATGCTATGGAAAAAAATAGTGAAGCATTAAATACTACTATTAATGGTACTGTTCAAAAATTAACAGAACATATTGCTACACTTGAAAGAATTAAAGCAACAACTTCTGATAGTGAAACTGCTAATTTGTTGGATGAAGAAATCAAGAATTTAACATCTGAATTACAAAATGCTAAATTAGATGAATTAGGAAAAGAAGTTAGTGAACTTAACACTAATGTTAAAACTTTAAATGAGAATACAAAAGTGTTAGCTACAAGTGGAAATAAGATAGTTTCTGGATTAAGTACTACTAAAGAAAGTGTTGATAAATTAACACAAGGCGCTAAAGAATTAGGAGATGGAATAAATACATTAAGTAGTTCTGTTAGTGAATTAAATACTTATGCTAAAGAATTTAATAAATCAACATTAAAATTAGTTACTGGTGCTAATACATTAAGTGAAGGATTAAATACATTAAATACAGAAGGCATTAGTAAAATAAGTAGTATCGCTAATGGAAAATTAAAAACTACTACTAATAAATTAGAAAAAATGGTTCAACTAGCTAAAAATTATAATAGTTTCTCAATGAAAAATAAAGATACAGATGGTTCTACTAAATTTATTATGATTGTTAGTGAATAATTTATGTTTTTAAGAATTGTAAAATTTGCAATTCTTTTTTGTTGGTCTTTTCTTTTTTATGTTTTTAAGTTATAATATGGTTTGAAAGGGTGATATTATATGTATAATATTAATCATGTAATTATGTATACTTATGATATCACACTTTGTTAAATCCTTTAAAGAAATAACAGGTGTGATTTTTTTAACGTGTAATAAAATTTAAAGGAGAAACTTATGATAGAAATTAATGTAAATAAAATAAATAAAAATTATGGATTTAACAGTGTTTTAAAAGATTTGTCATTTAGTATTAAAACTGGTGAAAGAGTAGGTTTAATAGGAAGTAATGGGTGTGGTAAAACAACTACACTTAGGATTCTTATGGGACTTGAAACAGTAGATAGTGGAGAAATATCAATTAGAAAGGGTGCTATAGTCGGATATTTGACTCAAATACCTCCAAAAGAAAATGAAGATGTTGCTGGAGAAGAAGTGTATTTAAGAGGAGTTAAATATTTATTTGATTTGGAAAAAAGAATTAATGATTATATTTCTTCTATGAAAACTGATATAAAGTCAATAAAGATGCTTGATAAAATGCAGGAAGAATATAGAATACTTGGAGGATATGGATTAAAAAAAATTGAAAAGATTAAGAGTGGGTTTAAATTAAGTGATCATATGTTAAATACTTCATATAATAATTTAAGTGGAGGAGAAAAAACAATAATTAATTTAGCGTCTTTGGTTCTTTCAAATCCAGATATATTGCTTTTGGATGAACCTACTAATCATTTAGATATTGATACTTTAGAATGGTTTGAAGATTATTTAAATAATTACAAAGGATGTGTGTTAATAGTTAGTCATGATAGATATTTTTTGGATAGAGTAGTAAATAAAATTATATGTATAGAAAATGGTCATGAAGATGTATATTATGGTAATTATAGTTACTATTTAGAAGAAAGTGAAAAGAGATTACCAATAGAATTTCAAAATTATAAAAATCAACAAAAAGAAATTAAAGCGTTAAAAGAAGCTATTGATCGTTACAAAGAATGGGGCACTAAGAGTGATAATCCAACTTTTTTTAGAAGAGCTCATGCGATTGAAACAAGACTTGAAAAAATGGAAATGATTGAGAAACCAAAAACTAAATCTGAACTTAAATTAAATTTAAATGTTGAATCAAGAACCTCAAATATAGTTTTATCAATTAAAAATTTAAATTTATCCATTGGTAATAAAGAACTTTTAATTAAATCTAATATGAATGTTTATTATAAACAAAGAGTATGTTTGATGGGTAAAAATGGTACTGGTAAAACTACATTAATTAAAAATATATTAGAAAATACACATGATAATATTAAATTGGGTGCAAATATTAAAATAGGGTATATTCCACAAGAAATTAGGTTTGACAATGATGAGTTGACAATATATGAACATTGTAGAAACTTTTTTGTGGGAAATGAGAGTCAACTTAGAAGTAAACTATTTCGATTTTATTTTGATAGTGAATCAATTGATAAAAAACTTAAAAATATTAGTGGTGGAGAAAAAGTTAGAATTAAATTATTAGAATTAGTTCTTCAAAATGCAAACTTTCTAATATTAGATGAGCCTACTAATCATATTGATATAGACACCAAAGAAATACTTGAGGATACATTACTTAAGTTTGAAGGAACAATATTATTTATTTCACACGATAGATATTTTATCAATAAAATTGCTACTAATATTGTAAGAATAGAAAACAAAAAATTAATATCTTATGAAGGCAATTATGATTCTGTAAAAAATAAACAAGTTGTTAACGTTCAAGCTAAGCCAGTTAAACAAGATATTAACATTAAAGGAAGTAATAGATTAAATGAATTTATCAAAGATAGTATAATTGATGAAATAACAATAGGATGTTCTGGTACTAAAGTATATAAGATAAGAAAAAAGAGTAAAACTTTTTATTTAAAAATTGCTGATCATTTATCACAAGAAAGTATAAGATTAAACTATTTACAAGAAAAATTATTAGTTCCTGAGGTAGTTTTTTATGAAAAATATAATAATAAATCATATTTATTAACTAAATCATTGATGGGTAAAATGTTATGTGATGAGTATTATGATTCTCATAAGTTAGAAGGTATTGATATTATAGTTGAAGCATTTAATGCTTTATATAATGTTAATTATAGTGATTGTATTCTTGATTCAACTGTCGATAGTATGTTAAAAGAAATAGAAAAAAATCTAAAAAATATAGATGAAAATAATATTGAAAAAGAAATTCTTGATAGGTTCCATACAAAAGAAAATATATTTAAGTATCTATGTGGAAATAAACCTAAACAAATACTTGGATTTATTCATGGAGATATGAGTTTGCCAAATATCTATGGCAATGATGGACATTTTAGTGGACTTTTAGGTGTTGGAAATGCTGGTATTGGTGATATTTATTTTGATTTGGTTGTTTGTGAAATATCAATTGAGAGAAACTATGGTTTAGAATATGTTGATATTTTTTATGATAAATTAGGTATTGAAAAGGATGAATTTAAAAGTGATTACTATAGGATACTATTGAGTTTATAATATAAAAATCAAGGATTTGACCTTGATTTTTAATTTGATTTTACTTTATTTATACTAGTTTGAAACTTTTTTCATCCAATGCTTTCCATCAATTATTCTTGAAACTAACATACTACTTGCTGTATCTCCTACAACATTTAACATTGTTGCTGGTGGATCTATAATAGTTGCAATTATTGTTAGCATAGGTAATGCACTTATTGGAAATCCAAGAGATGTAATTATTAGTGTTTCTGATATTGTACCACCACCAATAGGAACTGCCGTTACTAGTAATGTTGCAAGTAATGCAACTCCTAGAATTTTTCCTGTACTGATGTTTGCATTAAATAAATAAACTAAGAACATTATTTTGAATACACTTCCTATGATTGAACCATCTTTATGAAAATTTGTACCAAGTGGAATAGTAGTGTCTGCTACATCATCTGAAACTCCAATATTTTTAGCACAACTTATATTTACAGGTATGCTTGCTGCACTAGAACATGTTGCTAATGATGTGATTGTTGCTGGAATAATATTTTTCCAGTAATTAATAAATCCTTTTTTACCACCTGCACTATAAGCGTAAAGTGAATAAACAATAAAGTAATATAATATTGCTACAATAGTATAAATTATGAAGGTTTTACCATATCCAAGTGCTATTTCTTTTCCAAATGTACCAACTAAAGCAGCAAAATAACATCCTAAGCCTATAGGTGCATAATACATTATTAATTTTATAAATGATTGCAACACTTCATTTGTGCTAATTAATACTTCTAAAAATTTTTCTCCTTTATTTTTACTTAAATTAATACTTATTCCAGTTAAAATTGAAACTACTATTAAAGCTATCATATTGTCTCTAGTTAATAATTTACTAAAGTCATTTACTGTTACTGTATCTACGGTTTTTTGCAAGAAGTTTACTTCTTCATTTGATTCTTCAATACTTGTATCAAGATTTTCTTTTATGTTGTCTTGATAATTAACATCTATTAGTTTAACTGATTTTGTGACAAAAACTCCAACTATAACACTAATTAGTGATGTTATAACAAATATTAATAATACTGTACTAAGTATTTTTCCTATTCTTTTTGGTTGTTTCATTTTACCAATAGATGTTGATAATGTAAGAAATATTAATGGTACAATAATAACTAGTAAAAGGTTTAAAAATATATCTCCTAATGGACTTAAAATAGTTGCTTTATCTTTAAAAATTAATCCAATTATAGTACCAATAATAATAGACATAATTAATATTAAAGATGATTTGTAATTTTTTATGAATTTTTTCATTTTTGTTTCCTCCTATAGTAATTATATATTTATAAATTTTAAAAATATACTTTTGATATTCCACAGTATTCCACATATTTATATGTAAAATAACATATTTTGATATATATTTTCTTTTAATATAATGTTATACTATAATTAGAGTAGGTGAAAATATGGAAGATATAAAAAAAATTGATAATGAAAAGTTGAGCGAAATAGATAAAAAAAAGGCTTCAATTAAAAAATTAGATAATGATATAAGTACCTTAATAAGTCAAAAAAAAGTTGCAAATGAAGGAATTGATTTGCTTTCCGATGGGCAACAAAGATTAAAAAGAGAATTTGCTTCAATAGAAGAAGGCGTTAAAGATCCAAAATGCATACAAGCTTATGAAAATTTAAGGATGGAAGAACTTTCTACATTACGTAAGGAACTACAAGAATTAGAAAATAATGCAAATGTTTCAGATAAGAAATTAGATGAGGCGTATGCAAGACTTGATAATGAAAAAAAAGAATTAGATAAGTTATATAAGGAAGAAAATAACGATTCAGAAACTAAAAAGGAAGAATCAAAAAGTAATTAGCAATATTTTTAAATTATATAAAAAGAGAGTATAAAAAACTTCTTAATAAATTTAAGAAGTTTTTTAGTGCTTATAATATTTTATTTTCCTTAACATTTATATGAATTTAACAAATACGAAAAAAACATATTATGATAAAATCAAAAAATTCTTGCATTTTAAACACACGTTTAAAATGTTTCTACTGTCATACCTGTAAGATCCACTGAATATACTTTAACTGTTACTGAATTATCTGTTGGGACTAGTTTTTCAAGCCATAGATATTGAAGCCTATATACGTAATATTTTCTAAAATTTTCTTCTATTGCTTCATAATCGTAGTCATATTGCGGATTTCCGTCTTTATCATCACCTATGTATCTTGTTTTGTGCGTTTTAAAATAAATATAATAATTCCAATGCATATTTGATAATCGCTTATAATTTGCTATTTTGTCTGTATCTGGATCTTCATGTATTGGCGGTTCTGCTACATATGATTTTAAATCATTGTTTGCTTCTTCAATAGCATTTGTAAGATTTGCTGAGCATACTCTTCTATTGTTATTAGCTGTTAAACATTGAGAAAATCTATCTCTTATGTTATTCCAAATTTCTCCATCTAATATCATTCCGTTTTCACCATTTTGTTTTTTAGATCCTTGTATGAAATTATTAACTTCATGACTTAAATTAAATGCATCATTAATATCATCTTTTACTGCTGTAACTAAATCACTATTAGATCCTATTTCACTTCTAACAAGTTTTGACATATTTATCACCCTTTACTATGATTCGATTATACTATATTTTTTAATGTATTGTAAATAAATATTTAATTTGTTTACAAAAAATATTAAAATGGCCCTTGATTAATAAAAATTATTATGTTATTCTTTATTAGACATTTGCAAAAAATCGCGTTGTTTTTATGTTGTTTAAAATACTTACTCATTATACACTTGATAGAAATAGTGTGTTTTTTTGTGTAAGAAAGACTCTTATAATAAAAAGTAGATAAGTCAAGTTATGCAAAATTTGATAAAATTAATCTAGGAGGATGATGTTATGAGAGTTAATGAAAAAATTGAAAGAATCACACCAAATACTTTGATATGTGGAATAGATATTGGAAAAATAAAGTGTTGTGCTAGATTCTGCGATTACAGAGGATTGGAGGTGTATCATAAAGTTTGGTTTGATAAAACAGAAAATCTTGATGCAATAGGTTGTCAAATAACAGCTGCTATGTATAAAGAGAATAAAAAAGATGTAATTATAGCTTTTGAACCAACTGGTCATTATTGGTTAAATATCGACAAATATTTTAAAGATTGTGGTCAGGAAACAGTTTTAATGCCTACATATACAGTAAAACAAGCCAAGGAAATGCATGATCAAAATCCAACTAAGAGTGATCCTAAAGATGCACTATTAATAGCTAGACTTACTAGTGAAGGTAAATATGTTAAACCTATTGAAAGGGATGAGTTATATCAAAACATTTATTCAGGATATAGTATTTATGAAGATATTCAAAAGGAAATAAATCGAATAAGAAATAAAATTCATGTATGGAATGATAAATATTTTCCGGAAGTAGAAAAAGTATATAAGATAGATTCTGTTGGAATTAAACCAATATATGAAAATCAATTACTACCTAATGAAATTAAAAATATGACATTAGAAAACTTCATTGAATTAATGACTAAAGATAATAGTCGAGCAAATAAAAAAAGCATTATGAAATTAAAAGAATTGTGTGAAAAAAGTAATGGAATAAGTTTGGATGCTTTTACAAAGAAAGAAATAAAAAGACTATACGAAAGATTTATTGAATTGTTTAAAGAGTTAGAAGAATATGAAAAAGAATTAATAGAATTAGCAAGTCAAATTGACTATGTGGAAAAAGCAATTGAAATAACTGGTATAGGATATATGAGTATGGTAGGAATTATTGCAGAAACAGGCGATTTAAAAAATTATGAACATGCAAAACAGGTGTTAAAGATGAGTGGATTAAGTCTTAAAGAAAGCTCCAGTGGTCAAAAAAAAGGAAAGAAACACATTTCCAAACGAGGTCGTTCTAAATTAAGGCGTAATTTAAAACAAATTGGTATCTGTCTCGTAGGGAAAAATAATTTCTTCCTGCAATTGCATAACTATTATACCATACAAAGAGAACATCCGTTAACAAAATTGATTTCAATAAATGCAATAATAAGAAAATTTATGTATATACTTATGGCTATAGTAAGAAATGGAAATTCATTTGACGAAGAGAAAGCGATAAGAGAAAGTTGCATAAGTTTTAGTTAATAATATCATTAGTGCTAGTTTAGTGAATTAAGATTATAAACTTATATTTATAGTTTTAGTTCACTAAACTAGAGATAGATTAGTGATATTATGTGAAAGTGGAATTTGGTAAGTTCCTCCGTAGGACATGATCTAGATAGAAAGAATCACCAAGGCCAATTTCATATAATGCCGTATTAAAGAGTTTAGGTAGATAACAAAGATTATCAATACAGAATGAAATGAGAGAATAAGCATATATGAAAACAATATTGGCTAGTAGTCCACTTATAATAAATAAGTAGATTATAGTTAACAAAAATAAGTGTTCGTAAAAAACATATAAGTTAACAGTTTTCATTGTGCGAAAATTTAATAAAAATAATGATAAATACTAGTAAAATAACTAGTTTAAATAAAAAATAAAAAAATTTATAAAGTTTTGTATAGAAAATACTTGACTTTATTATGAGAGGAGTGAAGAAAAGAAATGTCATTCATCAATGTTAAACACATAAGTAAAACTTTTAAAGTTGCTAAAAGAAGAAGTGGTATGAAGGCAACTTTAAAATCTTTCTTTAAAAGAAATTATATCTATATAGAAGCCATCAAAGATATATCATTTCAAATAGAGAAAGGTGAAATTGTTGGTTACATTGGACCTAATGGTGCTGGTAAAAGTACTACAATAAAAATCTTAAGTGGAATATTACTTCCTGATAGTGGAGAAGTTAAGGTAGATGGTTTAATTCCATATAAGGATAGAGAAAAATATGTTTCTAATATTGGAGTAGTATTTGGACAAAGAAGTCAATTATGGTGGGATATACCTGCTGAAGATACATTTGATTTGTTAAGAGATATCTATAAATTAGATGATAAAGAGTATCAAAAAACTAAAAATGAATTGGTTAATTTATTAAATATTGAAAATATTATGCAAATACCAGTTAGGCAACTTAGTTTAGGTCAAAGGATGCGCTGTGAAATTGCTGCTTCGTTAATTCATAATCCATCCATATTATTTCTAGATGAACCTACTATAGGTTTAGATGCTGTATCAAAAGAAATAGTAAGAGATTTTATTAAAAAAATAAATAAGGAAAAGAAAACTACAGTAATTTTAACAACTCATGATATGAGTGATATTGAAGCTCTTGCAAAAAGAATTATATTAATTGGAAAAGGTGAAATTCTTTATGATGGATCACTTAACAATTTAAAAAGTAAGTATGGAAGTAATAAAAAAATAATTGTTAAAACCAAAAATAAAATAAAATCTATTCATAAAAAAGGAATTGTATCTTATAAAAAAGAAGATGGTTTTTATACATTTATTGTTGATGATAGGCTAAGCATATCTGACTTTTTGAGTTACTTATCTTCTAAAATTAGTATAGATGATGTAGAAATTCAGAATGATAATATTGATAGTATTATTGTTAATTTATATAAGGAATTTGAGATTTGAAAACGTATTTCTCTTTATTTAAAATAAAAATAGCATCTGCTTTACAATATAGAGTTGCAGCTATTGCTGGAATTTTTACTCAAGTGTTTTTTAGTTTAGTTTTTATAATGGTATATCTTGCTTTTTATGAATCTAATGATACTAGTAATGCACCTATGAATATACAAGCGTTAGTAAATTATATATGGTTGAATCAAGCTTTTTATTCATTAACGTATATTTGGATAAAAGATAATGATTTTATTTCTATGATTAAAAATGGTAATATTGCATATGAATTATGTATACCTATAAATTTTTATTTAAAATGGTATTCTACTATGTATGCTAATAGAATAGCTAATGTTACTTTACGATTTGGTTTTTGTTTTTTAATAGCTTTTTTATTACCTTGTCCATACAATTTGACATTACCTATTAGTTTAAATGCATTTATATTATTTATTATCGGATTAATTTTATCTAGTTTGATAGTAACATCTATTGCATTGATATATCATTTAGTAGTTTTCTTTACTTTAGATGAGAAAGGTATTATGACTTTTTTAATGGTTTTTGGAGAAATATTTTCTGGAGGTACTGTACCAATATCTTTCTTTCCAAGAACACTACAATTTATTGCTAATATATTACCATTTAGATATATTTGTGATTTGCCTTTTAGAATATATTCTGGTGATATAACAGTTAATGCTGCTATACCTGATTTATTACTAGGTTTAGTATGGTTTATAGTATTGGTTATATTTGGATATTTATTATCTAAAAAAGCATTAAAGAATGCATGCGTACAAGGTGGTTAGTATGAAACTGTATATAGAATCTTTAAAAATGCATTTGAAATCTGTTTTAGAATATAAAGTATCATTTATAATTTCATTTTTTTCACAATTTTTAATTTTTTTCACATACTATTTTATAATACTTGCATTGTTTAGTAAATTTGATAATATTAAGGGATTTAATGTTTATGAAGTTTTATTAACATTTTCTATTATTCAATTTGGATTTTCCTTTAATGAAGTATTTGCAAGAGGTATAGATAAATTTGATGAATTAATAATTAGTGGTGGTTTCGATAGAATCTTATTAAGACCAAGAAATGTTATTTTACAAGTATTATGTTCTGAAATGCAGTTAGTTAAATTATCTAGATTATTACAAGCAATAATTATATTTTTTATAGCTATTTCTCATTTAAAAATTAAATTTAGTGTTTTAAAAGTTATTTGCTTAATATTAATGTTTATTAGTCCTATAACTATATTTTTCTCTTTATTTTTAACTATGGCTTCCTATTGCTTTTTTACTGTTCAAGCATTAGAGGTTAGAAATTTATTTACTGATGGTGGTAAACATATGGCACAATATCCTATGGGAATATTTAGAAGGGGAATAATGTTATTTTTTACATTTATTATTCCTTATGCTTTTGTTAATTATTATCCTTTATTGTTCTTTTTAGGAAGAAATAATAACTTATTTTATTGTTTTAGTCCTTTAATTGTTTTACTTTATTTGATACCTGCATTTTTAATATTTAGATTTGGAATGAAGAAATATACTAGTGTGGGTAGTTAAGAGGCTTATGCCTCTTTTTTTATGTTTTAAAATAAGATATAATTAGGATATGAAAAAAAATTATATTAAAATGAATGATAATCATTATTTATCATTAGGAAATTTTATAAAGATAGTTAAAGAAGTATCATCTAATTCTAATGCTTCACAAATAGAAATATTTTCAAGTATATTTGGTATTAATGATATTAATGCTACTACTGTTAATAATTATTGTATTGGTATTAGAGCTATAGGGCTTGAATATAAAAAAATATTTAATGATATTTATGATGAAAATGGAATGGATTTGATTAAGATTGTTTTATCTATTATGAGTATTCTTGATAATAAGGTATATGTTTTTAATGAAAATTCTATTAATTTAATTAATTCTAATAAGAATATTGATAAGGTTATAAATAAATTAATGGATATTTCTTCTAATGATGAAAATGTTAATAAACAATTTATTAACAATTTAAATGATAAAGATAATTATAATAAGCTTGTTTATTTGTTAAAATATGCAATTATTGAAAATAAACAGCCTATTTATACACAAGATATTAACATTAAAATTAATAAAAATGAGCTTGATGATTATTTGAAAATTAAGTTATATTATGGACAAAGTTATATTAGTTCGCTTATATATTTGGCTAAGAAAAATAATATGTATGCTTGTGCAGAACTTGGTTCTTTAGAATATGATGGGTTAGTGAGTGGTAGAGTTAATTATAAATTATCTTTTGATTATTATATGTCTGCTGCAAAGAAAGAACATCCTAAAGCTTGTTGGATGGTTGCTAATATGATATTAAATGAAAGAGTAGAGTATGATTTTGATGTTATGTGGGAATACTTAAACAAATCTATTTTTTTGGGTAGTGCAGCTGGTTATAATACGCTTGGATTATGTTATTTAAGGGGAATTACTCCATCAAAAGAGGTTGATATTAAAAAAGCACAACATTACTTTGAATTAGCTAGTGATATGGGTTATGTATTTGCTTTTAATAATCTTGGAAAGTTATATGAAAAAGATGATATTAATGAAGCAATAAAATATTATAAAATAGCTGCTGATATGGGAGAAAGTTGGGCTTTAAATAAAGTTGGAGAATATTATAGAAAGAATGGAAATATTAGTCTTGCATATGTGTATTATTCAAAAGCAATAGAGTGTCCACTTAGTGAGAGAAATAAATATGCCTATTATAATTTAGCTAAATATTATTATGAAAACGGATGCAATGAATTAAATATTTCTAAAGATGAAAAGAAAACCAAAGAATATTATAAATTATTTGAAATTCTTTAAAATAAATGATAATTTTTTGTATATTAATTTCTTATGTGATATAATTTTTGTAGAATAGAGGTGAATAATTATAAAAAATAAAAAAGGTTTTACGTTAGTTGAATTACTTGCGGTTATTGCAATACTTGCAATACTTGTTATAATAGCATTACCAAATGTACTTAATATGTTTAATAATGCTAAAAAGGATTTGTTTTTAACTGAAGCAAAGACTTTATTTAAGGAAACAAGTAATAAATTTATAACTAGTAGTATGAGTGGAAGTAGTTCAAAAAATATTTATTGTAAAAGTTCAAGTGATGAAAATAATCCATTAGATGTTACTACTAATAATACATATTATTATATTGAAACTAATAGTACTGGTAATATAACTAAATTTGTTGTATGGAATGATAGTGGATATGTAACAAAAGCAGTAAGTGATAAAGTAGAATTTAAAAATATTGATAAAGATTCTGTTACTGAGGATATTGTTTCTGATATAAATTGCAATAATGTACTTGAAAAATTCGGATTGAAAAAAAGTATAGATTATAGCTTGATTAAATTTACATTAGGCGATACAAAGTCAAAAATTCTTACTATGACATTAGATACTAAAAACCAAGATGTTGGAGAAGTTAAGTATAAGATTTATATGCAATCAACTAAAAGAACTGTTGAACTTAGTTCAAGTGATTATGCTAACAAATATTATACAGAATTTAAGGATTTTACTTATAGTGATCAATTTAGTAGTTTTGTAGTTACTGCTATAATAAATGGAAAAGAATTTTCGAAAAAAAGCATTGGTCCTGCATGCTTTGTTGCTGGAACTAAAGTAAAAACGGAAAATGGATTTAAAAATATAGAGGATATAAAAGAAAATGAATTAGTTTATACATATAATTTAGATACTAATATGTTAGAACTTAAATCTGTTAAAAAATCAATTAGTAGTATGACAATGGAAACCTATTTGCTTCAAATAAATGGCAAAATTTTTGAAGTTACTCCAAGGCATGAACTTTATATAATTGATAAAGGATGGGTAAGAGCATCTGATGTAAAAGTTGGTGATAATATGTTAGATTCTTCTTCTAATAAGCAAACTATTACTAGTATTAAATATAAAAAATATGATGAACCGATTAAAACTTATAATTTAAGTGTTGATGGTAATAGTAACTACTTTGTTACAGACATACAAGTTTTAGTGCATAATATAGGTTCTGATACGTGGTTTTATAATGATTATGAAATGTTAAAAAATAATTAGGAGGATTTTATGAAAAATAAAAAAGGATTTACATTAGTAGAATTACTTGCAGTAATAGCAATATTAGCAA
The DNA here is from genome assembly GCA_964490375.1 of uncultured Clostridium sp. Classification (GTDB taxonomy): domain Bacteria; phylum Bacillota_I; class Bacilli_A; order RF39; family UBA660; genus CAG-1000. The sequence goes on along the minus strand of CAZBAZ010000013.1, from coordinate 49 downwards.
TACTTGTTATAATAGCATTACCAAATGTACTTAATATGTTTAATAATGC
>CAZBAZ010000012.1:0-25910 GCA_964490375.1 uncultured Clostridium sp. | reverse complement strand
GTGTAAACCACCTCTCTTAAATAATTCCAGTTTCATTTTAGAATAAAGAAATATAAATTCAAGGATAAATTTTGTTTATCTTTTGCTTATAATGTATTATAATTGATATGGTGATGATATGAAGAAAGATTATATTATAGACGGTAATGAAGCGTGTGCGATGGGTTCTTATTTGTTTAGCGAGGTTTGTGGTATTTATCCAATTACTCCTGCTAGTCCTATGGCAACTCTTACTGATAAATGGAGTAGTGCTGGAAAGAAAAATTTATTTGATGATACTGTTAAAGTGATTGAAATGCAAAGTGAAGCTGGTGCTGCGGCAGTAACTCATGGTTCTTTACAAGCAGGAAGTTTAAGTACAACTTTTACTGCGTCTCAAGGGTTACTTTTAATGATACCTACAATGTATAAAATGGCTGGTGAAATGTTGCCTGCGGTAATACATGTTGCTGCAAGAAGTTTAGCAACTCATGCTTTATCTATATTTGGTGATCATCAAGATATATATGCTACTAGAAGTACTGGATTTTGTATGTTAGCATCAACTTCAGTAGAAGATGCGTATTATATGGCAATAGTTGCTCATATGTCTGCTATAGAATCTTCTCTTCCGTTCCTACATTTCTTTGACGGATTTAGAACTAGTCATGAATTAAATAAGGTTAGTTTAGTTAATGAAGATGAAATAAGAAAATTAATAGATTATGATAAAGTTTATGAATTTAAAAATAGAAGTTTAAATATTGGAAAAGAAATTACTCGTGGTACTTCTCAAACTGGTGATGTTTATTTTCAAAATACTGAAGTAAGAAATAAATACTATGATAAAGTTGCTGATATTGTTCAAAATAATATGGAAAAAATAAATAGACTTGCTATGAGTGAATATAAACCATTTAATTATTATGGTAGTAAAGATGCTACTCATGTAATCGTTGCAATGGGAAGTGTGTGTGATACAGCTAAAACTGTTGTAGACTACTTAAATTCACATGGTAGAAAAGTTGGAGTTATTGAAGTTCATTTATATAGACCATTTAGTGTAAAACACTTGTTAAATGTTTTACCATCTACTGTAAAGAATATTGCAGTACTTGATAGAACTAAAGAATCTGGTAGTATCGGTGAACCTTTATATTTAGATGTTAGTTTAGCACTAAAAGATAAAAACATTAATATAGTCGGTGGAAGATATGGTCTTTCTAGTAAAGATGTTCCATTAAAAGATATTAATGCTGTGTTTGAAAATATATTTAGTAGTAATCCTAAGAATAATTTTACAATAGGTATTTGTGATGATGTTACTCATTTAAGTTTAGATGGCAAAGAAATAGATTATAAACCTGATTATAAAGAAATTAAAGTTTATGGATTTGGTTCTGATGGTATGGTTGGTGCTTCTAAAAACTTTATGAAAGTACTAGGAGAAAAAGAAGATAATTATGTTCAAGGATATTTTGAATATGATTCAAAAAAGAGTGGTGGAGTTACAATATCTCATTTAAGAGTTGGCCCATCTAAAATAAATGCTCCATATTTTTTAACTAGTCCTGATTTTGTTATTGTATCTAAAGATATATATTTAAATAGATATTATTGTTTAAAAGATATTAAAGAAAATGGAACTTTATTAATAAGTAGTAATAAGAGTGATAAAGAATTAAATGAATTAATTAATAATGATAATAAGAAAGAAATATTAAATAAAAATATTAAAGTATATATAGCTAATTTAGATGAATTAAATTCTAAATATTCACTTAAAGGTAAAATAAATAATATTATGTGTATGTATATGATTAAGATAAGTGGATACTCTAGAAATGAGATAGATGATTTTAAGAAATTGGTTAAGAAGACTTATTCTTCTAAAGGTGAAGAAGTTGTTGAAAATAATTTGAATGCTATTGATGAAGGGTTAAAATATTTAGAAGAAATTAACAATAAAATATTTACTTTAGGTGAAGAATATAAGTCTAATAAAGATTTTACTGATGAAATATTAAAACTAAGAGGTAATAATTTAAAAGTATCGGATTTTGATAAATATAAGGATGGTACTTTTGATGGTGGTACTGCTCAAAGTGATAAGAGAAAGATATCTTCATTTGTACCAAAATGGTGTAGTGGAAATTGTATAGAGTGTAATCAATGTGCATTTGTTTGTCCTCATGCTTGTATTAGACCATTCTCATTACTTGATAATGAACTTATTATGGCACATTTAGATAAAAGTGAAACAATACCAAGTATTGGTGAAAAGGATAAGAACTTCTATATGGCAATTAACGAAGCCAATTGTACTGGTTGTGGCTTATGTATAAAAGCTTGTCCTGGTAAAAATGGAGAAAAAGCTTTAGAAGAAGGAGAATTTAGTGAAAGACATGATAAAATAAGCGATTATTTATTTAATAATCATGAAAATGTTACTCCTTTTAATAAGTTTACAGTTAAAGGAATTGGATTTCAAAAACCTTATTTTGAATTTAGTGGCGCATGTGCTGGATGTGGGGAAGCAGCTTATATAAAACTTTTAACTGAATTATATGGACGCAATATGGTAATAGCTAATGCTACTGGTTGTTCTTCAATTTATGGTGGAAGTTTGCCATTAACTCCTTATAAGATACCATGGATGAATTCTTTATTTGAGGATAACGCTGAATTTGGTTTTGGAATTCATATGTCTTATAAGAAAATGAGAGAAAGACTTAAAAAGTTAATGTATAAATATAAAGATGAAGTTACACCAGAAATAAAAGCTACTTTTAAAGAGTGGATTGATAATATGGATGATGATGATTTAACATTAGCTATAAAAGAAAAATTAGAAAAAAGTAGTATTCCTTTAGAAATAAGAAAATTAATAGACTATATACCTGCTAGAACTGTATGGATTTTAGGTGGCGATGGATGGGCATATGATATTGGATATGGTGGTCTTGATCATGTACTTCATAGTAATGAAAATATTAATATAATGGTACTTGATACAGAAGTTTATTCAAACACTGGTGGTCAAAAGTCAAAATCTACTAGAATAGGTTCGGTTGCAGAATTTGCTTCAAGTGGTAAATTAGAAAGTAAAAAAGATTTATTTAAAATTGCTATGGCTATACCTAATGTTTATGTTGGAAGTATATCTATGGGAGCAAATATGATGCAAGCTTTAAAAACATTTAAGGAAGCAAAAGAACATAATGGACCATCATTAATAATTGCATATAGTCCATGTATTGAACAAGGAATTAGAGGTGGACTTGGTAATTCACTTGATGAACAAAAACTTCTTGTTGAAGTTGGATATAATTTATTAATGAGATATAATCCTGATGAAAATAAATTAACAGTAGATTCTAAAGAACCTGATTTTACAAATTATGATATAGTATTTAATCATGAACTTAGATATAAAAATTTAGAAACTAAGAATCAAGATGAATATCAAAAATTATATGAAGAAAATATGAATAATTCTAAATTAAGATATAATTATTATAAAGATTTAGAGAGTAAACAAAATTAATTCAATCAAAAAGACTGCAATTTCAATTATTGTAGTCTTTTTCCTTGATAAGAATTTCTCTTTAATAATTCTTTGTCAATGTCATTTAATAAACATACTTTTTTAAGTAACCATTGTGGTTCGATTAATAATTCTTTTATAGGGTCACCGGTTATTCTATTAATAACTATATCTTCTCTTAAATATTCTAATTGATCACATACGATATCTATGTATTCTTCTTTTGTTAGCATGTGAAAATGTTCTTTGTTATATAAGCTTGCAATTTTAGTACCTTTTAAAATAAATAACATATGTATTTTTATACCTTGTATATCTAGTGATGAAACATATTTTGCTGTTTCAATCATGTCTTCTTTTGTTTCATAAGGTAGTCCATTTATTATGTGTACAACTATGTTAATATTTCTTTTTCTTAGTTCTTTAACACATTCTTCAAATTGTTTTAATGTGTGTCCTCTATTTATTAAATCAGATGTTTTTTGATGAATTGTTTGTAATCCTAATTCTATTACTAAATCTGTTTTTTTATTTAATTCTTCTAAGTAATCATAACATTCATTTGTAATTGCATCACATCTTGTTGCTATATTTAATCCAATAACATTTGGTAAATTTAGTATTGATTCATAACTTTCTTTTAGAATATTTAATGGTGCATAAGTATTTGTATCTGCTTGAAAGTATCCAATATATTTTGAGTTGGGCCATTTATGTTCCATGATAGATTTTACTTTATAGAATTGTTCTATTAAAGGCATGTTTCTATTTTCGCCACTTCCATTAAAGCAATATATGCATCCACTAGAATTTTTTTTGTTTGGACAACCAAATCCTGCATTTAAGCTAACTTTAAAAACTTTACTATTATATTTCATTTTATAGTAATAATTTAATGTATGATATCTTTTATTATCTAATGTATATTTAAATTTATTTTCTTTCATATTTATATTATACCTCAGTTTAAAATAAAAAAATAGGACCGCTCACCCCCTGATGAGCAGTCCGGAAAAAAGAATAAAAAGGGGTTGGCTAGTGTGATACTAGCACCAATTCGCCTAATAGTGAATTGGTAAGTCTATATACTAATGTAAAAGTGGTATTTTGTCAAGAATAAAATTTAAAAAAATAAAAAAAATTTTGCTCTAAAAAATTGTTTTAAAAAAGATACTTTTGTGATATAATATGGAAGATTTACTGGAGGAACCAATAATGAACAATTTAGAATCTATTAAAGGACTTGGTCCAAAAACTTTACAATGTTTAAATAATTTAGGAATAAATAATATAGATGATTTAGTTAATTATTATCCATATAGACATGATATTATTATTTTAAATGATATAAAGACTGCTGAGGATAAACAAAATGTTGTTATTGAATGTATCGTTGACTCAGTACCTTTAACAAGACGATTTAGAGCTAATATGACTTCTCTTTCTTTTAGAGCTATGTCTAATAAAAAAATGATTGCTGTTGTAATATTTAATAGAGCTTTTTTAAAGTCTCAAATTAAACCTGGTAGTGTAGTTACAGTAATAGGTAAATATGATGCTTTAAAAAATACAGTTATAGCATCTGATATAAAATTTGAAAAATTAGTTAGTGGTTCTGTTGAAAGTATTTATCATTTGACAAGTGGCCTTACTTCTAAACAATTAAAAAAATATATAGCAGAAGTTTTATCTAAATATGATAATTATATTGATTATATACCAGAATATTTAAATCAAAAATATAATTTTATAAGTAAGAAAGATGCTGTTAATATGATTCATTTACCAAAGAATGAAGAAGAAGTTAAAAAAGCACTTATTAAATTAAAATATGAAGAATTATTTGAATTTATGTTTAAAATTAATTATTTAAAAGAGATTAATAAAGAAAGTAAAACTGGTTATATTAGAAATATTGATCCTGAAGAAGTTAATAGTTTTATAAGAGAACTTCCTTTTGAATTAACTGCTGATCAGGATAATGCTGTATTAGAAATATATAAAGATATGACATCTAGTAGAAGAATGAATAGAATGCTTCAAGGTGATGTTGGAAGTGGTAAAACTATTATATCTATTATTGCTGCTTATATAAATTATTTAAGTAAACATCAAACTGCTTTAATGGCTCCGACAGAAGTACTTGCTTATCAACATTATGAAACAATTAAAAATATTTTAGTTAATACTAAGATAAGAGTTGATTTATTAGTTGGAAGTATGAAGAAAAAAGAAAAAGATGAAGTTGTTGAAAAATTAAAGAGTGGGAAAATAGATTTTATTATTGGAACGCATGCTTTATTAAGTGAAAATGTTACGTTTAAAAAATTGGGACTAGTTATAACTGATGAACAACATAGATTTGGAGTTAATCAAAGAGCAAACTTAAAAAATAAAGGATTACTTCCAGATACATTATATATGTCTGCTACACCAATACCTAGAACATTTGCATTAACTATATATGGTGATATGGATATATCTAATATAAAAACTAAACCTAAAGGTAGAAAAGAAATTAAAACATTAATAAAAAACGAAAATGAACTTGATGAGGTTTATGAAATGATGATGAATGAAATAGAAAATAAACATCAAGTTTATATAGTTTCACCATTAATTGAAGAAAGTGAAGGGGCTATTGATTTAACAACTGTAACTGAAATAAAAAGAAATATTGATCTTTATTTTAAAGGTAAAGTTAAGAGTGCTATTATGCATGGAAAACTATCTAAAAATGATAAAGATAAAATAATGGATGAATTTAAAAAAGGAAAAATAGATATATTGATAAGTACAACTGTTATTGAAGTTGGTATAGATGTAAAAAATGCTACTATGATGGTTATATATAATGCTAATATGTTTGGTCTTGCAACACTTCATCAATTAAGAGGAAGAGTTGGTAGAAATGAATTTGAATCTAAATGCGTTTTGATAGGTGAAGAGGATAATCCAAGACTTAAAGTATTAAGTGAAAGTAATGATGGATTTTATATTACTGAAAAAGATTATGAAATGCGTGGAGAAGGCGATTTATTTGGTGTTAAACAAAGTGGTGACATGGACTTTAAAATAGCTGATTTGCATCAGGATATGAAGATATTATTGCAAGCACGTGATGATTCAAAAGAATTTCTTGATAATAATATAAAGAATAATTTTGCAAATTATCAAGAATATGCTAAAATAGTAGAGGAAATTATGAATTTAGATTAATTTAAGGAGGAAATATTATGGGAAGAGCTCATGAAGTTAGAGCAAAAGCAATGGCTGCTACTGCTGCTAAAAAATCAAAATTATATTCAATTTATGCAAAAGAAATTATGAAAGCTGCTAAAGGAAATCCTGATCCAACTAGTAATGATACTTTAAGAAGAATTATTGAAAAGGCTAAAAGAGAACAAGTTCCAGCTGATGTAATTAATAGAAATATTGATAAAGCTAAAAAAGGTGAAGTTGAAAACTTTGATGTTGTAGAATATGAAGCATTTGCACAAGGTGGAAGTAACTTAATAGTTAAATGTTTGACTGATAATCCAAATAGAACAATTAGTTTTGTTAAAACTGTATTTAATAAGTGTGGAGCTAAAATAGCTGGTCAAAATTCTGTTAGTTTTATGTATGAACATTTAGGTGCTGTTGGAATTAAAGGTCATAGTGAAGAAGAAGTAATGGAAGCTTTAATTAATGCTGATGTAGATGTAAATGATATTGAAGCAGAAGATGATATGATTGTTGTTTATACTGATGTAGCTAATTTAAATAATGCTAAAAAGGCATTAGAAGATGCATTTCCAGGTATAACATTTGAAATAGATGAAATTGCTTATTATGCTAAAGATACTGTTCAGTTATCTGGAGAAGAAAAAGAAAAATTTATGCGTCTTTTGGATATGCTTGATGATTTAGATGATGTAAGTAATGTATATCATAATGTAGAGTTATAAAAACTCTACTTTTTGTTTGGAAAAATCTTTAAATTGACATTTAATTATGTTATAATTTGTGATAGAATATTATTGAATGGAAGTGAGGCTATGACATTTTTGTCTTCGTTTATAAATATACTTTCAAGTAGTGTATCATGGATTGCATCTGTTTTTTACACTCTTTGTTTATGCTTGGATGGAATAATATATTCATTGGTTTCATATGCGTTTGAACTATTTATGATTATGTGCCAATTAAATTATAATTCTATATATTTTGCTATATCTCCTTTGATAGATAGAGTTGAAGCATTGATTGTTGTTGTAATACTTTTTAAAGTTGCTATGGTATTAATACAATGCTTAATAAATCCTGATAATTTGAAGAAGTCTGGTCCTGATTTAATTAAAAATATTGCAATTGCTGCAGTTATAATTGTAAGTTATAATTTTGTTTTTGGAGTTATTAATGAAATATCTATGTTAATTGTAGGAACTCCTGAAGGATATGAATTTACTTATTTGTCTTCTCTTGCTGATATTAGTAGTGAACAAGATGAAGGATTAATAATGAGGTTCTTATTTGGAAGTGATTCGTCAAGTAATGGAAGTGTTGGTGATTACTTGTCTTATAAAACAATTACTATGTTCCTTTATGATAATGATGGCGGTAATCAGTCTGTGTTGAATGCTATTAGTACTAGTGATGGAAGTTATGATTTTACAAAACTTTCTTCTTTGCCTATTAGAAGTGGAAAAATTGAATATAAATATCCAGTTATAAGTGGTATTATGGGCTTATATTTAATATATAGTTTGGTTTGTATGGCTATTCAGGTTGGAGTTAGAATGTTTAAATTATTAGTATTGCAAATGCTAACTCCTGTTGCTGCTATATCAATTATAGGAGAAGGAACTAAAGCTAAAGTATGGTCAAATTATTTAAGTACTGTTGTTTCGACTTTTATGGAATTATTTATTAGAATGTTCAGTACATTGTTAACTGTTTGCTTAATATTACTATTTTTTGAAAATATTGATGAATTTTTTGGAAATAGTGATATGGGAACAGGAATAACTAGATTCTTTATAATCGGAATTTTAATTGTTGCATGTTTTAGATTTGCAAAGACTGTTCCTGAATTAATTGATAAAGTTATGGGAACAAAGATGGCAGGATCAAAAAGCCATTTTGCTAGCACAGTAGGTAGTATTCTTGGAGCTGGAGTTGGTGCTGGAGTAGGATTTGTAACTGGTATAACTTCTGGAGTTAATGCTGGTGCTCGTTGGGGTACAATTGGTACAGCATTAACTGGTACTATGAGTGGTCTTACAAGTGGATTTAAAGGTAATACTGTTGCTGATAAGATTAAAAATATTGGAGGCATAAGTGGTGCTAATAGGCAAAGGGCTGAAGATCTTGTTGCTAGAGGTGGATATAGTGGTATTGCTGCAAGTGGTTGGCAAAATTTTTTGGGCGTTGGTGCAAGACAAGATCGCAATCTTACTCGTTTAGAAAATCAGTCTTCTGCTTTAGAGGCATATAATGAGGCTGCTGCAGCTGCAGTTAAAGATAATGCTGTTGGAGGTTATGCTGGAGCAGAGGGTAGTGGTTATTCGGAAGATGGTTTAAATGCTAGTTATAATGAAGGATGGAAAAATGTTAAGTTTGGTGATAATAGAGATGCATTTGTTGAAGATATGTTAAAATATGATAGAAGTTATATCGAAGCACAATCTCAATTAGATGTTGCTATGGCATCTGGAAATGATACTAATATTGCTGCTGCAAGAACTGCTCTTCAAACTGCTAGAAGTAAGTCTGAGGATAATGCTAAAGAACTTTACAAGCAAGCAACAAATTACTATGTTGGTAATGATAAGATTGCTAGTGCTGCTAGAAGTAAATATAATAAATCTGCTGGACATGATTCTGATGCTTCAATTGATTATAAGGGTGAAAAAACTAGAATTGCTAATGAAAAACGTGCAATTACAAGTTCAGATAGTTATGCAAGAACTCATAATCAAAAAAAATAATTGTATTTTGATATAGAAAGGAAGAGAGAATATGAATGGATATTTAATACCTGCTAATAGTAAGAAAAGTCAATTGATATTTGGTTTGTTTAAACTAAGAGATTTAATTATATTACTTACTGGTGTACTTGTTACTTTAGTACTTTTATTCTTAATTGTTGAAGATACATTGTTATTTATGGTAATAAAATTACTTCCCTTATGTATTTCATTAATTTTAGTTATGCCAATTGCATTTTATCATAATGTACTTGATTATTTGAAAGAGGTTTTATTATTCTGTCAAGCAGAGATTAGTGGGGGTAATCAATATAAATGGAGAGGATGGTGTGCTACAAGTGGATTTGACGACGAAAAAAAGTAAAGTAAACCCTAAAGATTCTAGTTGGGCTGAAAATTGGATTCCTGTAAGAGGTATTCAAAATGGAGAAATTATACTAGATAATGGTTATAGAGTTACGGGAGTTAAGGTTAGACCAAGAAATATATTTATTTTAGATTATGATAGTCAATCTAATGCTATATTTAACTTAAGAAGTTTCTATAATACAATGGATTATGATTTTTGGTTAATAGTATCTGATAGACCTGTTGATATTAATGTATATCTTGCTCAATTGAAATTACTTTATAATTCTGTTCAAACGCAAGCAATCAGAAAATTAGTTAGGGAAGATATAGATAAAGCAAATTTATTTATGAGTAAAGAGGTTAATGTTACTGATACTGAATATTTTATTCTATTTAAAGATAGAAGACCTGAAATAATTCAAAAAAGAATACAAAATATTGTGTCTGGTTTAGCTAATGCTGGACTTCAATCTGCTCAAGTAAGCAATGATGATTTGAGAGTCTTACTTGATGGATTTATGAATGGTGGAGACACAACCAAGTTTGGAACGGTGATGAGTAGTATATGAGCGTAAGTTTTAAAAGTCAAATTGCTCCTAAGAGTTTAGAATTTAGACCATCTGAAATTATTATTAGTGATAAGTATTGTTCAATACTTACAATTGTTAGTTATCCAAAAACTATTAGTGAAGGATATTTAGCAAATATTACTCAATTATCTGGAATAAAAGTATGTATTAAACATATTCCAATTGCTTTCTCTGTATTATCTAAAATGTTAAATAAAGAGATTGCTGATATGAAATCAAAATATCAAGATGAACATGATAGAACTATTCAAGAAAGATTACGTCAAGACTATGAAAGTATTGAACAATTTATATCTATGTTAACAGCTACTCAAGCTAGAATCTTTGATTTCCAAATGCACTTATTAATTTCTGCAGATTCTCATGAAGAATTAGAAAATAAAAAGGTTCAAGTTAAAAACTATCTTGATGCTATGGGTATGAAGGGATTAGTTTTAAGATTTGAACAAAGAAAAATATTAGAAAGTATGTTACCTATTTTTGAAGCAAATGATATAGAAGAAAGAATTGGTACTCCAATTCCATCTGTAACTATTGCAGCTATGTATCCATTTGTTTTTGATAGTATTAAAGACCCAGGACTTTCTTGTTTACTTGGCGTTGATTATTCTGGTGGAGTTATTCTATTTAATCAATTCTTATATCAAACTAAAAAAGAGTTTAATAGAAATAATGCTAATATGATTATTTTAGGTACTTCTGGTAGTGGTAAATCTACTGCTGCTAAAGTATTATTAAGAAGTAATATTAGAAATGGACATAAGATTGTTGCTATTGACCCTGAAGGTGAACTTGAAGAAATGACTAAACTTTATGGTGGAGACTTTATCAATTTAGGTAAAGGTGGAGATTTTGGTATGATTAATCCACTTGAAGTTGTATTAGATGCTGATGAAGAAGAATTAAAAGAAGGAATGGGTTATGCAATACTAACTCGTACATTACAAACTTTAAAGGCATTTATGAAATATTATAGTCCTGATATTGAAGAAGATGTTTTAACTTTATTTAGTGAAGTTGTACAAGATACATATAGAAGATATAAAATAGATTATAATACTGATTTTAGTAGAATAAAATCAGAAGATTACCCAACTTTTGATGATGTTTATGCTACTGTTAAGGGTAGATTATTATCTATGACTGAGCATACTCACGAAAGAGATATAATGGAAAGGTTAGAATTAAAAATTAGACCTTTGACTAAAGAATTAAGGTATTATTTTACTGGAAAAACTACAATTGATACTGATGCTGATTTTATAGTATTTAATATTCGTGAATTAATGAATGCTGATAGTAATATTAGAAATGCGTTATTCTTTAATATTTTAAAGTATGCATGGGGACTTACATTAGATAGAGAAATTAATACTATTTTAATGGTTGATGAAGCACATATGTTGCTTGCTGATCAAAACACATTAGGTGCTGAGTTCTTGGCACGTATACAAAGACGTAGTCGTAAATATAATACAGGTACGATAATTATAACTCAACAGCCTACAGATTTTGCTGCTCCAAATGTATTAATTCATGGAAAAGCAATATTTGATAATGCATCTTATTATTTAATTATGGGTCTTAAGAAGCAGGCAGTTGATGATTTGTCAAGATTAATAGATTTAAATGACCAAGAAAGAGATTCAATTAAGAGATATAGTCAAGGACAAGCATTATTTGTATGTGGTAGTAGAAGAATGCGTATAAATGTAATTGCTACTCAACAAGAGTTAGAATCATTTGGTAGTGGAGGAGGATTCTAAAAAAATCCTCTTTATTTTTAAAGGAGAAGTATGTATTCAAGCGGTGATGAGAATTATAATGATGAAGAATATGTAGAACAAGATCAAGGTTCAAGTCTTGGTCAGTTTTCTGGTGGAATGAATTCTGGTTTTAATAGAGCTGATATTAATGCTTTAAAAAATAGAAAAAGAAATGAACCAGTTGGAAGACATAAAGAAAATGATAGTGCTGGTTCTTTAAAAAAATCTGATGATTCTATGAAAAAGCCAAGTATTGATGATGGAAAGAAAAATGAATCAAATGATAATTCAAAGTCTAATTCTAGTTCTTCTAATGGTGAAAATAAAGTTAGTGATAAATTATCATCTGATTTAAAAGATCAAACTAAAAAGATGATTAAAAGTAAAATACCTTTAGGATTAAGGCTAAAAATATATTTGGTTTTAATTGGTATTGCTCTTATAATTCTTGTTATTGCTGGTCTTAGTTATTTCTTCTCTGTAGATACACAATTAAGTGCAATGAGTACTTTTTTTGGTGTTGCTGAAAAAGAAACATCTGAAGGTGCTAATGATGGTTTTTATACTGATTATGATGATTATTTATTTGATGAAAATGGCGAAGAAATGAATGATGAAGAAATCATAGAATATCTAAATGAAAATACTAATTGTCCTAATACTTATTGGACTAGATTTGGTGATTGGCTTAGTAGAATCACTAGTGGTAATAAGATAAAAACTGTATGTGCTTTTGTTCGATATGTTAAAAATAAAACCGAAGAATATGAAGAAGACTATGATATTAAATTAGATAAATCATTAATAATTGGTACCATATTGTATGGTTATGATAGTAAAATTGAAAAAGAATATTTGAATTCTGTACCAAGTGATTATGATGTTGGTACGAGTGCCAACCATTATGAAAATTTAGAAGATATATTAAATGATGGGATGCTTAGTGTAGAAGATTTAGATACTATTATTGAACATACTATGTTTCATGATGAATATACATATTATAAATGGAATATAAGAGAAGTTCTTAATGATCCTGATGATCCTAATAGTGGAACTAAAAAAGTTGGTTATTGTGATGCAACTCCAGTTGATAAACATCATTATAGTTTAGATATGTGGAAAATAACTATGAGATATGGTGAAGATATTGCTGATGAATATGAATATAAAAAGAATAGATTAACTGAATGGAATTCTACTGATGGGGAATGTAAAGGTGAAACTACTCCATCAGGATATGATGAACTTGATGCAAGTTATACTGAGGCAATTAATCATTTTAAAGATGTTGGAAAGCCAGAAAGTGATTTGTCTAGGTATTTATTAGCAGCTGATGTTGATACGAAAACTAAAGATGATTTGGTATATAGTTATACTACTGGATTTATTTATACTAAATTTCCATATTATTATCAAGGCGTTGCTGATAATAATACTAATATAGAATATGATGATACGTTTACTCCTAAACAAATTGAAAAGATAATTTTAGAGGTTGTAGATAGAAAAATAGATTTGAATGAAGTTTTATTATTAGATGATTTGGATAGTAATTATTATAGTGGTAATAGTGTTAATGGTATTATTACTGGAGCTAATTGTATGGAATTCTTAACTGAACAGATAAATGATATTCAAGTTGAAATTAAAGATTGTGATGGAGTATCGTATGGTACTACTACGATGGAAGATTATATAATTGGTGTTTCTTATGCTGAAACTAGTGTTGGTAGTGGAAATAATGATGATTATGCACTAACTGAAATGGTTGCTGCACTTTCATACGCTCTTGCACGAGGTAATAATTATAGTAAGGGTAGTACAATAAGTGTTAGAAGTGGCAATTGTTATCAAGCTTATTGTGCTCCATTAAAGGGCTGCCATACTTCTCGTGCTAGTATATCTTGTGGAGAGAGGGTAGGTGCTTGTACATCAATGATTCCTGGAGAGCCTGTTTCAAAACGTGCTTTAACATCAAGTGAATATTCTAGAGCACAAAGTTTATATCAAACTGCAATTAATTATTTACTTGTTAAAGATGGTGCTATATATCAAGCAGGTTATGATGCAGATAGGCAAAATAAATGGGCTAAAAAGGCTGAAAGTGGATATAGTTTTACTGAAATATTAAAAGATGATTATGGTAGTGAAGGAGCAGAACTAATTGAGTGTGGAAATAGTAGCACAAATGATGATGAAGATGAAGAAGATACTTCTGAAGCAAAAGTTGGAAATAAAAAGAATGGAAAATATTCTAATATTTCAGATGATAAAGGTAAATATTATGGATTTGCATATGCTAGTGAAGATAACAATTCTATTAGTATAGATTCTGATTGGAAAGAAGCAAATTTAACTACAGTAAGTTCCGATTGTTCAAGTGCAGGATGGAATGTTGAATATACAGTTCATACTAAAGCTGCTGATAAATTTAAAAAAGCATTTTCTAATATATGTAGTATATTAACTAATGGTGTTAAAATATCAAGTGGTGAAACTTGTAAATATAGCATATCTGATTTATCTGGCGGAGGAACATTTAATGAGGTTAAAACTACCAGTGGTTCAATAGGGCTTGAAGCTTATGGATTAACTCAAGATTGGAATTATTCTAAGTCACAATATAGTGGTGATTTGGATACTTATAATGAGTATGTTAATTCTCTTGGTGATGAAGAAAGCTGTGATAATATAAATTATATTTTATATAAATATGCATATAAAGATGCTGGATTTAATTGGGGTGGAAATTATCAAAGAAATGGTAATCAAGGAGTATTTAATCCAAAAAGATTTGAAATAAAATATTAAGGAGGAATTATGAGTAAAGATACTAAAGCTACTATAGCGATACTTTCATTCTTTGTTATATTTGGTTTAATAATCATAATTCCTTTGCTTATTTCTCATAATAAAAAGTCTATAGAAGAAGATAAAAAAAATTTCCCTAGTTATGAAGAAATAACAATAGATGAAAGTGTTTTTGGTGATGATAGTAAATATGATGATGTTCGTGAACAATTAGAAAATGATTATTATTTTTCTAAATTTGCTTTAATTGGTGATTATGATTATAAAGAAGGTTATAAAACTACACAAGTTAAGGATATGTTAAGATATTTTATATTTAATTATGAAGTTGAAAATACTAAATATATGTTACATAAAAATAATGAAGAAAAATTGTTTTGTTTGTTAGAAGAACATGTTAAAGATGGATTTAAAGAATTGTATAGATTAGATGTTGATGATGACTTTTTGAGTTTTATGGAACAATTTTATAAATATACTTATAAGAGTAGTGGTAGATATTGTTTCTATTATGGACAAATATCTGATGAATTTACCAAGAATATTAGTATTGGTGTAGAGAGAATGGCTATGAGTTCTATTGGTGTGACTGCTGATATATATATTTATTTGTATGATACTAGTGGTATTAATAGTGAAAAAGTAATTGTTAGTAATTTAAAGGAAGCTATTAAAAATAAAAACTATGATTTGGCTAGTACTATTACTAAAGATAATTTAGGTGGTAGTGTTACTCATAAGCAATTGCAATTTATGATTAATAGTAAGGGTAAACAATTTAAATATCAAGTACTTACATCAAAAATTCTAGATTATTAGTGAAAAATTATATTTTATATTGTATAATATTTTGTGAAGAGGTGGAAATATGAAACTTAAATTTAGGGCTGAGTTAAAAGATATAGTAATATTTTTAATATTTTGTGTTGTATTATTATATTTTGTTTCAGTAGCTGTTGTTAATGTACATAGTTTTGCATTAAGTTCAAAGTTTACTGGCTTAAATCCTATTCCTGCATTTCAAGGAGAACTTTTGTTACCAACTTTGCTTATTTATTTTTTGGTAGTTGTAGCCATTATGCTTGGATGTTCTTCTTATTTTTTCGAAAGAGAAGAAGGATTTGGAATTACAACTGAAAAAAAATCTAAAAAAGATGGATATTCTAAACTTTTAACTGAAAAAGAAATGAAGAAAGAATATGGTATTAAAAAAGTTCATTTAAAAGATGATAATTATGATGCTGGTGGTATTCCTGTTATTAATAATGGTAAGGATGCTTGGGTTGATGATAGTGGTCAACCACATGCATTAATTATGGGTGCTTCTGGTTCAGGAAAAACTCAAGCTTTTATGTTTCCATTAATTAACATTTTAGGTAGACATGGTGAAAGTATGATTGTTACAGACCCTAAAGGTGAACTTTATGAGGAATGTGGTAATTTGCTTAAAGAAAAAGGTTATAAAATTATATTAATAAATTTCCGTGATCCTAAAGAAGGTGCTGCATGGAATCCATTTAGTTATCCATATAGAGTTTATAAAGAGGGTAATGTTGATAAAGCTAATGAACTTTTACAAGACTTAGCAAGTAATATTTTGATTGATCCTAATAATAAGGCTGAACCTTTCTGGGAACAAACAGCATCTAACTTC
The DNA here is from genome assembly GCA_964490375.1 of uncultured Clostridium sp. Lineage (GTDB taxonomy): Bacteria > Bacillota_I > Bacilli_A > RF39 > UBA660 > CAG-1000. Next base: position 9,237 of record CAZBAZ010000012.1, on the reverse strand, counting down.
TTTACTGGACTTTCACTTGGATTATTTGATGATGCTAAAGAATCTGAAATTAATATTAATAGTGTAAATATGATGGCTGAAGTTGGGGACGATAGAATTGGTTCTTCAACTTATATTAAAGAATATTTTAGAAGTAAAGGAGAATTATCTCCGGCATATATTGCTGCTGCATCTTGTATTAATGCACCAAATGAGACACGTGGTGGTATTATGTCTACATTTAGAACTAAAACAAGAATTTTCTCATCACAAGAAGCTTTATCAGAAATGCTTTCTTATAGTGATTTTGATATTAGAGATATTGGTAAAGAAAAAACAGCAGTATTTTTAAAAATACATGATGAAAAAACTACATATCATGCTTTGGCAACTATTTTTGTAAAACAAGCATATGAAGCATTAATTGCTACTGCACAAACATTTCCAAATTTAAAATTACCTTATAGAACTAACTTTATTTTAGATGAGTTTGCCAATATGCCAGCGCTTAAAGATGTTGGTACTATGATTACAGCATCTCGTTCAAGAAATATTAGATTCTGTTTTGCAATTCAAAACTTTTCACAATTAACTCAAGTTTATGGTAAAGAAGTAGCTGAAACTATAAAAGGTAACTGTGGTAACTTTGTATATATTATGACTACTGAGTTAGCTGCACTAGAAGAGGTTAGTAAATTATTAGGAGATCAAAAACCTGAAAAAGCTAAAAAAGATGAACCAGCACCTCCAATTAGACCTTTATTTACTGTAAGTGATTTACAAGCATTAAAAGAGGGAGAAGTTATAATTAATAGATTTAGAAGTATGCCTTTTAAAACTAAATTAACATATAACTGGAAAATTGATTGGGGTAGAAAATATGAACATATGGGTTATTCTGAACGTGAACATCATGATGTACAAGTATTTGACCTTAAAAAGTTTGTAGCAGATTTAAAAGAAAAACAAGGAACTCCAATTGGTAATGGTATGCCTGGAATGGGTGGAATGCCTATGGGAATGCCTGGTATACCAGGAATGAATCCTATGGCAAATCCCTTTATGCAATCAGGTCCAGTGCCTGGAGGTAGTAAGAATGGTATTGCTCCTACAAGTTTAGATGATTATATTAAGAAATTAGATGAGAAAATTGCTGAACTTGAAAAAGAAGAAGAGGAAGAAAAAGCAAAACAAGAAGCACAAAATACAAGTAATATTTCTTCTTCTGTAGCAGCTGAATCTCATTTAACTCCTAAAACAGAAGAAGAGATTCAAAAGGAAATTTCTAATATACTTGATCATAAGGAAGAAACTAAAGTTGAAACTACAGAGCCTATTAAACAAGAGAATAAATTTGTTATAAATGATGAAGTTCAGGTAAAACCTGAGGCTCCAAAAAATACATTGCCTAAATTTATTATTCCAAGTGATGATGAGGATAAAGTAATAGATATTGGAGAGCCAATTGAAATAAAGAAGACTGAAGAAATATATAAAGAAGATAAACCAGTTGAAATTATTAGGTCTGATGAAGTAATTACTCCAGTTAATAATCAAAGCACTATAAATGAACCAGAGGTTGTTCAAAGCAAACCACAAATTGAAGGACTTGAAAAACCAAAGGTTAACATTGATGTTGATAGTGTTGTTGTTAATAATAATGATAAATCAGAAGATTTCTTTGATGACTTTTTTGGAAGTGAGGGTGAACAATAACGTTCACTCTTTTTTTGAATAAAATACTTTAGGTGATAGAAATGAAAATTATAGATGTTAGTGATAAATATACATTTAATACTTCACATTTACCAAATAGTATTAATATTCCTTATGATGAACTATTAAATAATTATAGAGTTTATCTTAATAAAAAAGAAAGATATTATTTATATTGTAAAAGTGGAAAATTAAGTAGAAGGGCTACATTGGTTTTATCTTCTTTAGGATATAATGTTTATTATCTAGAAAAATAATATAAAATATTATATAATTATTTAGTAATATTGGAGGATGATATGGAATATTTAGTTATAGGACTTTTAGTTTTGGTTATAATATTATTAATTATTTTATTGACTAGAAAAAATGATAATAGTGAATTAATTGAAAAAATGAATAGAACTGAAATTAATGTAGTTAAGGAAATTGGTGACTTTAAACATGATTTTTATAGTGATATAAATAAAGATTTTAATGGTTTAAATGATAGAATAGAAAGAAAATTGAATTTAATAAATCAGAAAGTTAATGAAAAATTAGAAGATGGTTTTGATAAAACTAATAGAACATTTACTGAGGTAATGAATAGATTAACTAGAATAGATGAAGCTCAAAAGAAGATAGATGGTTTAGGGAATGAAATTGTTTCTTTGGAGAGTATTTTGACTGATAAAAAAAGTAGAGGTATTTTTGGTGAGGTGAATTTGTATCATATACTTTCTAGTATTTTTGGTGAGAAAAATGATAAAATTTATCAGACACAATATACTTTATCTAATACAACTATTGCTGATGCGATTGTATTTGGGCCTGAACCTTTAGGAACAATTTGTATTGATTCCAAGTTTCCACTTGAGAATTATAGAAGACTTGTTGAAAAGGGATTAACTCAGGCTGAAAGAGACATCAGAAGTAAAGCATTTGATACAGATGTTAAGAAACATATTGATGCGATTGCTAGTAAATATATAATTAATGGAGAAACAACAGATCAAGCTATTATGTTTTTACCTGCAGAAGCTATATTTGCTGAGATTAATGCATATCATCCAAATATTGTTAAATATGCTGCAAGTAAAAAAGTATGGATTACTAGTCCAACTACATTAATGAGTTTACTTACTATTATACAATCTGTATTAATGGGTATGGAAAGAGACAAATATACTTCTGTTATACATGAAGAATTAAATAAATTAGGAATTGAATTTGGTAGATATAAAGAAAGATGGGATAAACTATCAAGAACAATTCAAACTGTTAATAATGATGTTGAAAATATACATAAAACTACTGAAAAGATAACTAAGAGATTTGATTCAATTAATAATGTTAAAATAGAAGATAATAATATTAAAATGATTGATGAGGATTAAAGTGGAATATGAAGTTAGATTTTATTTTTCTAAAAGTTGTAAGGAAAATATAATCAATAAATTAAATAATATTAAAGATTTAAAATGCAGTGGTACTTTTTATGAGAAGACTACTCAATATAATTCTAGTGATTCTAATAATGATTTTTATTCTAAAAGTATAGATGGAAGATATAGAGTTAGAATTACTAAGGGTGAAAATGAAACTAAATGTATGTTAAGTTGGAAAAGAAGGCTTAATGATACTAAAAGTGGAAATGTAAATAAAGAAGAGGAAATAGAATGTAGAATAGATCCTCGTGATTATGATAATTTTATATATTTAACTGAAAACGTTGTAAAGATGGTTAGAATTGAAAGTTATGAAAGATATAGAACAAATTACGATAATGATGAAATAGAAGTTTCTGTTGATTTATATCCTTTTGGATTAGCTTTAGAGGTTGAGGCTAAGTGTGATGAAAATCAAGAAGAAATAGTAGAAAAATACGTTAAAAAACTTGGATTAGATTTAAAAGATTCTTATAGATTATCATGGGATGACAAATATAGTGAATTATGTGAAAGTCAAAATATTAAAAAATATAGTGATGTTTTGTTTGAAAATAAAGATATGCCTAGTATGTAAGAATAGAAAAATTTAAAATAAAAATTAATAAAAGGTTTTTGTTTACATATTATTATATTGGTGATATGTATGAAGAAAATTTTTTTATTTGTGATATCTTTTCTGATTAGTTTTAGAGTTTTTGCAGTTGTTGATTTGGCTAAAAATTCTAAAAGCGCTATATTGATTGAAAGTACCACTGGAAAAATATTATATGAAAAAAATAGTAATGAAAAGAGAAGTCCTGCTAGTATGACTAAAATGATGACATTACTTTTAACAACTGAAGCATTGGAAAATGGTAAAATTAGTTTAGAAGATATGGTTCATGTATCAAAAAATGCAAGTTCTATGGGTGGAACTCAAATCTTTTTAGAAGAAAATAGTGATATAAGCGTTGAAACACTATTAAAAGGAATATCTATTGCTTCTGCTAATGATGCTGCTGTTGCAATTGGAGAATATATAGGTGGTACTTTAGATAATTTTGTTAGTATGATGAATAATAGATGTGCGGAACTTGGATGTAAGAATACTGAATTTAAAAATCCCCATGGTCTTGATGAAGAAGGACATTTAACTACTGCTTATGATATGTCTCTTATAGCACGCGAGCTAGTTAAACATGAAAATATATTAAAACTTACAAGTACCTATGAAGACAATATTAGTGTTTCTGGTGAAAATCATTGGCTTGTTAATACAAATAAATTGATAAGATTTTATAAAGGTATAGATGGTCTTAAAACAGGTTATACTGATAATGCTGGATATTGTTTGACTGCAACTATGAATAAAAATAATATGAGACTTATTAGTGTTGTTATGGGAAGTGATACTAAAGATAATAGAAGTAGTGATACTATTGAAATGCTTGAATATGGTTATAGTATGTATGGAAGTAATACAATTATAAAAAAAGATGAACTTATTGGAACATTACACATTGAAAATGCTAAAGTTAGAGATATAAAATATTTTTTGGATACAGATATTAAATTGATAGTTGATAAAAATGTTCATGATGTGGATTATGAAACGAGTATTGAATTATATAAAGTTAAAGCTCCCTTAAAAAATAAGAGCAAAGTTGGAGTTTTAAGATTGAATTATGATAATAAAATTTATTATTATGATTTAGTTATTTATGAAGACGTTGAAAAAGCTAATTATCTTAATATATTTTATAATCTTTTAAAAGATGTATTTAGTGGTAAAAAGAAAAATTGATTGTTTTATAGTATGAAACTATATGCTATAATATATTATGTTCTTTGGTATTTATAAAATACAGAAATGAGGATTTATTATATTATGGATGGTATTTATGAATGGTTAATGAATTTTATTTCAAATATTGAATCAATGGGAGTATTTTTAACTTGCATATTAATTATGTTAGATTCTATTATTCCTCCGCTACCACTTGCTTTATTTATAACTATATTATTTACTTTATATGGTTCTTTTTTTGGTTTTGTTATTTCATGGGTATCTACTATAATTGGTTGTGTTATTTCATTTTATTTATTTAGAACAATTTTTAAGAAAATGGTTGATAAGCGTATTCGTAAATATGAATTTGCAAATAAATTGCTTAAAATTGTTGATAAAATTTCATTTAGTAATTTAGTTCTTTTAATTGCAATTCCTTTTACTCCAGCTTTTGCTATTAATATTGTTGCTGGGATTTCTGAAATGAACATAAAAAAATTTCTTCCTGCTATAATATTAGGGAAAATATTTTTAGTTCTATTTTGGGGTTATATAGGTACTAGTCTTCTTGAATCTATTAAGAATCCTATTATTCTTTTAAAAGTTGTTATAATGTTAATATGTGCATTTATTATAAGTAAAATTGTTAATAAAAAGTTTAAATTAGATTAATATAGAATTATTATATTATTTGTAGAACTTTTATGATTACAATTGATAAGTTAAAAAATTATAGTTGTTAATCCATAAAAATTCTAATTGAAAGTCTATATTATAATAAATAAGAAGTGTATTATAATGTAAGTGTATAATGATGTAAAAATATGTTTGATAAGATATTTAATTATATCTTTTTTTAATGTAATGTAATAAAATATTAAATATGAAAAAAAGAGTTATTAAAATTATTTTAGTTGTAGTTTGGATGATAATAATATTTTTATTTTCTAATCAGGATGCTGGTAAATCTAGTAATTTAAGTGATAAATTTATTTATAGAATATATTCTATTTTTAGAAGTGAAGATGTTAGTGAAGAGAAAATGAAATTGATTATTTCTAATAATACATTTATTGTTAGAAAGACTGCTCATTTTTTTGTATATTTTGTGCTTGGAATTTTAGTATATATTTTACTTAAAGAATTTAATATTAATAATATAGTTATTTATTCTTTGTTAATATGTTATCTATATGCATTAAGTGATGAAGTTCATCAATTTTTTATACCAGGCAGAAGTATGGAATTTAAAGATACTATAATAGATTTTTGTGGTTCTTTTATAGGCATATGTTTTAGTAGAATATTAAACAAAAAAATGATAAAATAGTTATTAAAGAGAGGTAAATTATGGGATTATTTAGTAAATTGAAAAGTGTATTTAGTAAACAAGAAGAAGTAAAAGAAAGTTTAGATAATAATGAAATAAAAGTTACTAAAGAGCAAAAAGAAGAATTAAAAGAAACTGTAAAATATGTAGATGGTTTATCTAAATCAAGAGATAATTTTGTAAATAAATTAAGTATTTTAGGAATTAAATATACTAAAATAAGTGAAGAATTTTATGATGAGTTAGAAGAAATATTAATTACTGCTGATATTGGTGTTAATACAGTAATGGATTTTGTTGATAGACTTAGAAAACGTGTTAAAGAAGAACATATTGAAGATTTTGAATATTTAAAAGAAGTTATTGTTGATGAATTATTTATGATTTATGTAGGTAATGATATTTTATCTTCTAAGTTAAATATTAAAAATGATGAATTAAATGTTATATTATTTGTTGGTGTTAATGGAGTGGGTAAAACTACAAGTATTGCTAAGATAGCCAATAAATTAAAAAAAGATGGAAAGAAAGTTATGTTAATAGCTGGAGATACATTTAGAGCTGGAGCTGTTAATCAATTAGAAGAATGGGCTTCAAGACTTAATGTTGGATTTTATGGTGATGATAGAACTGATCCATCTGCGGTTATATATGATGGATTAAATAAAGCTAAAGAAGAAAATTATGATGTTGTTCTTGTTGATACTGCTGGAAGACTTCAAAATAAATCTAATTTGATGAAAGAATTAGAAAAAATGAATAGAGTTATTGGTGAAATAGTACCAGGTAATCCAATTGAAACATTATTAGTAATAGATGCAACTACAGGACAAAATGGAATTAGTCAAGCTAAGAGTTTTAAAGAAATTACTAATATTACTGGAATAGTTTTAACTAAATTAGATGGTACTGCTAAAGGAGGAATTGTTCTTGCTATAAAAGAACTTGTAGATATACCTGTTAAATTTGTAGGACTTGGTGAAAAAGAAGATGATATGATACCATTTGATATAGAAAAATATATTTATGGATTATTTAAGGAGTTCTAATGAAAGAAAGAGAATATATAACAAGTTTGTATGAAATATATAATAAACTTTTATCTCAAAGAGAAAGAGAATATTTTGAAAATTATTATTTTGAAGATTTGAATTTAAAAGAAATTGCTGATAATAATAATATTAGTAGAAGTTATGTTGGAAAATATATAAAGCAAATAGAAGATAAATTAATTGAATATGAAAAGTGTTTAAATATCTATGAAAAAAATAATAAAATTAGAGAAATTATTAAGTTTAGTGATTTAAAAGAAAGAATAGAAGAAATATTATGAATTATGTGTTATAATTTATTTAGAAAAAGGTGAAGAGTATGAATAAACATGGTTGGGGTCTTAGAGCAGAACTTGCATTTATTTTATTGTGTGTTATATGTTTAATTATATCTACAGTTGGTTTATATCAATTTGGATTATTAGGTGAAAATCCTAATGCACCAATGAATAGTAATATGAAAACTGATTTTGATTATAATGCACTTGAAAATAAATTATCTAATGCTGCAAGAAAATATGTGAAAGAAAAATATCCTTATGGAGTAAGTGATACATTGATAGTCAAAACATCTACATTATATAGTAATGGTTATTTATCTACCTTAACTGATAGTAGAGATAAGAAATGTGTTGGATATGCTAAAGTATTACCTAATGATAATATAGTTTCATATATATCTTGTTCTAGATATAAAACTTCTGGATATAGTGAAGATTATGAGTAAGAAAATAATGATTATACAAGGCAGTATAGTTGTATTATTTATATCTGCTTTATTATTTATTGGTAATAATCTTAGAGATACAACTTATTTAAGACTTGAAAGAGATTTGAAGAGTGCTACTAAGAAATATGTTAAAGATTATAATATTAAACCAAATATAAGTGATTCAGTGATTATTACAGTAGATGATTTATTAAAAAATAAGTATATTAAAGAAAATCCTAATATAGATAAATATTGTGTAGATAATATTACAATGTTTAGAGGTTTATTTATGAATGAATATGAAGTTCATAGTGATTGTGAAGAATAATCCTTGTATTATTCTTTTTGTTTATAGTATAATTTAAATAGAAAGGAGATAATTATGGGACCGTTTTTTATTGTTATCTTAATAATAGTGGGAATTATATTATTAAGAAGTATTGTACAAATTGATGAGTATGAGAGAGGGGTTAAATTTTGTCAAGGTAAATTTACTAAGATACTAGAACCAGGTTGGAGAATAATTATTCCGATATTTGAATCTTATAAGAAAATTGATATTAGAACAAAAGCAGTTGATGTACCAGAGCAAGATGCTATTACAAAAGATAATGTATCTGTTAGAATAAATGCTGTTATCTATTATAAGATTTTTGATGCTTCTAAGGCTTTATTAGAAGTAGAAAATTTTTATTATGCTGTTAGTCAATTAGCTCAAACAACTATGAGAAATGTTGTAGGTACCGTATCTCTAGATGAACTTTTAACTGAACGTGAAAAATTAAGTGAATCTATTTGTAAGATTATAGATGAAGCAACTGATCCTTGGGGAATTAAAGTTGAAAATGTTGAATTAAAAGATATAAGTTTGCCTGAGGAAATGAAGAGAGTTTTAGCTAAAGCTGCAGAAGCTGAACGTGAAAAGGCTGCTGTTATAACTAAAGCTGCTGGTGAAGTAGAAGCTGCTAAGAATTTAGCAGATGCTGCTGCTACTATGGCATCTACTCCTGGGGCATTGCATTTGAGAACCCTTTCAACTATTAATGATGTAAGTAGTGATCAATCAAATACTATAATATTTTGTATACCTGTTGAAGTACTTAGTGCATTTAAAAACGCTGGTGTTGATCCTACAAAATTAGCTGAAAAGATAAATAAGAATAACTAAGTTACTTGAAAGTGTAACTTTTTAACTCTAAAAAGTAGTGTTTTAAAAAGTTATTGCGTATTTAATTAATGAGAAGACA
>CAZBAZ010000011.1:0-27856 GCA_964490375.1 uncultured Clostridium sp. | reverse complement strand
GTCTTAAAAAGATTTTTTTCTCTAAAAATGGGAGCTTTGAATTGAATTCAGTCAAATTTATTCTTTTATGGTATTATTATTCGAAAAAACATTATATTAAAACAAAAAATAGTCCATTTTGAACTATTTCAAGTTAATTGTATATCTATATCCTCTTATTAACAAAAACAATTGAATCTTATTAGCATTTTCCATATCAGAAGGAACTTCAAAATAAGAATACTCATCATCATAATAATCAACCTTAATTGGTGTTAAATAAGTTGTTTTTACATTACCATAACTACTATATTTAATAATGCCATAATACTTAAATAAATCCGATGGTATTTTAATATAACGATCTAATCCAGCTGAACTATCAACCTCCATCGTAGCGGTTATTTTAAGAACACTTTTACTTCCACTACTTGTAGAATGAGGTTTAACAATATATGTACCAGTTTGAGTCACACCACCAAAATCATATTTATAATATTCTCTAAATACATTAGAAATTTCATAAGATTTAATACTCAATTTAGTGTTTTTAAGTAAAGTTTTATCTAAAACTATATCATTAGGTATCTTATAAGTACCAACATCTTCGTTACCATTTAAAGTAACAGGTTTTATAATAATATCTTTATAAGGAGAGTCAATTTGACCAATTGTTCCACTTTCAAAATTCTTAATTCTAAATATATAATCAATAGACAATTTAGACTTTTCGACTTGAAAAACAACAACAAAATCTCTTTCTTCACCAGGCTCCAATGTTATAGGAGCAAAAGTAGTTCCAATATCTAAAAATTCTTTAGGATAATTAAAATTAGGTGCTATTAATTCATCATCAAGTTTTAACCTAAAAGTATCTCTATTTAAGGTAATATCTTTATTTAATTTATTTTTTGCATTAACTTTTACTAAAATAAAATACTTGTCATCAAATATAACTTTATTAGACATATTAATATTAGTAATGTAAACATCATTTACTTGATACCAAATAGAATTAGCTAAAATTGATTGTTGCTGAGCATAAGTTGCTTGGTATACATTAATTTTCATAAATATTGTAAGAGAAACAACTAATGCTATAATTGAAGAAAACACAATTACAAAAAACTTATTTTCAAGAATAAAATATTTTAATAATCTAAATGCTTTTCTAGCACTTCTAGCATATTTATAACTGTTTGAACTAAGAGTTAACTCAACCTCTTCTGAATCACTAGAATCAATGTCTAAACCCTCTAAATCCTTTTTAAAATCGAATTGTTTAATATTGAAACCTAAAGTTCTTCCAAGAGTTATAAATAAGAAAATAAATTGTGGCAATAAAGCAATAACAGATATATCTCTATATGCTCTTACTGTTTCTATATCAATAGTAGAATATTGAAGTTTCTGAAATATAGAAAACATAAATATAAAATATACAAACATTATAGAATAATATATACAAATATACATATATTCTTTTCTAGATTTATTCTTTAATGATAGCAAATAATATATTAAAGCTCCAACAAGTATCGCTAATATTGCAGCACCGAACATAAAATAATTTATATATGATGAAGCTAAAGAATCAGATGATACAAAATAATGATTCGTTACATATTCGCTAAAAAATGTATATATATTAAAAGATTTAATTGCCAAATATAAAACCATAGCAAAAAGAAAACCATGAATGATTCTAAAGTTTTTTATCAAAAAAGCATATGGTTTTTTTATTATCAAACTAACCAACTCCTATTATAATGAAATTATATCACGTATAAAAAAAAAAGACTAGTATTCTAATCTCTTTTATAGTATATCATTTGTTCAGGAAGTAAATAAATTGTCTTATTTTGATCTACTAAATCTTTCTCACTGACATTAAATATTTTGCTGACTGTATAAAGTGTATCTCCTGATACTTTTTTTATGTAGTATTTTTAAACGTAAATATAATATCTATTCGCTTATCTTGATAGATATAGATTTTTTCAATTAAATTAATTATTAATTCTCTAGTTAGAATATCTATGTTTAAAAATTCATTAACATGCTTTTCTAATACTTTATTATCTATTTTATTAGAATTTATTTGCACACTTTTAAGATTATCAATACTTAATTTATTATTTTCTACCTCTTTTTTTATACTTTCACCAATTCTTAAATATTGTTCTTCATCAATGATACCTTTTAACATATTCATATAGTTTTTATCTAAAGTTTCTGTTAATTTGTTATTTACCATTTCTAAACTTTCAATTTGCTTTTTTATTTTTAAAGTATTATCCTCAAACTCAATATGGCTAATTGAATTCTTTACTTTATTCTTATCTAAATATTTTTTACATACATCTTTAATGTTATCGAGCATAACATTTTCTAATACATTATAATTGTTTGTATGTGTTGTACAAACATGATATTTTGAATACGTTCTATAATAATCACATGTAGTATAACTTCTTCCTGTTTTATTTTGATATCTAATTGTTATTCTATGTTTGCAATCACCACAATACAAAAGTCCATCTAATAAATAAAATCTTTTCTTTTCTGGTCTTTTAACATTTTTAGGTAAAAGTGTTTGAACATAGTTAAATTTATCCTTGTCAATAATAGCTTCATGAGTATTTTCTACTATAATATAATTACTGGGATTGTTCTTAACAATCTTTTTTAATTTATAATTAATCTTTTTAAATTTGCCTTGTACTACATCACCTGTATAAATTCTATTAGTTAAAATAGCTTTGACAGTTGTATCAACCCATACTCCATACTCTTTTGATACACATTTTGAATTCCACACATAGTTATAGTAAGATGCAGGAGTTTTAATTTTTCTTTTTGTTAATTCTTGAGCAATAAAATGATATGTATTTCCTTTAAGCGCCAAATCAAAAATAAGTTTAACAACTTTTGCTTGTTCAATATTCACTATTAAATGGTTTTTATTATTTGGATCTTTTTTATAACCAAAGGGACATCTACCAGACACATATAAGCCATCTTTCATCCTTGAATGCAAACTACTTTTTATTTTCTTAGAAATATCTTTGGCATACATATCATTCATTATAGCTTTAAAAGGTGCTATATCATTATTAGTATTATCTATAAAAGTATCTATTCCATCATTAATTGCTATATATCTAATATTATTATTTGGAAAATATTTTTCAATTAATTCACCAGTACCAATATAATCTCTACCTAGCCTAGACATATCTTTAGTAATAATCATATTAATTTTTCCTAATTCAATATCTTTAATCATTCTCTTAAATGATGGTCTATCAAAATTAGTACCAGAGAATCCATCATCTACATATTCATCTACTACTATATAATCATTTTCTTTAACATACTGATTTAATAAACTTCTTTGACTAACAATACTATCAGATTCTACGTTTCCATCGTCTCTTGATAATCTTATATAAAGTCCTACTTTAAAACTACTTTTCCCTACCATCAATTACTACTCCATTTATCTAGAGAATAATGAGTATCATTATCGTTTTTTAACATGTTGCAAGTCAAATCTATCTTTTTTTGTAATTCAATTTTTAATGTTTCAGAAATTATTTCATTTAAAGATTTATCAGTATCTTTAAACTTTAAATTAACCTTGTAATTAACCATAGAGTTTAATACCTCCAATTAATTCTATGGTTATAATTTTTATTTTAGTAATCTCATTTAATATGTAAAAATAAAATTATTATTTTTATTTCGATATTTCAAAAAACAAAAAAACATCCTTAAATCTAATTCTCATTAAAATTCATAGGATGATTTTTATTGATTATTAGTTATTAATTTCAAAGTTTTTATAAGTCTATTTGTTAATACCGGTTTTGCAAATTGTTCTTCTAATACTAAAACACTGTTTTTATATCTACTATAAGCTGCTTCATAGTTTCCAAGTTCTATCTGTTCGACACAATAGTCCACTATATTATCATAAATATAATCATAAACCATAGCAGATTTTTCATCTTTATCAATTGTTTCAACAATCAATGGCACTACCTCATAATAATGTTCTATATCTTCTTTTGAAACAAAATTATCTCTAAACCATCTAAGCACTGTCAACTCATAACAATTATCATCAAATTGTTCTTGAAAATATTTCATACAAGCAGTTGTTAAAAAACATTTTGTATTAGTTGTTTCTCTAGGTTCATCACCACTTTTAGTTGTAATTGTTCCATTTCCATCTTCATCTATAGTTATATGAATAGACTCATCATGTTGTCCTTTTGGATCTTGGTCGTAAATATCAATATGATCTTTCCCTCTTTTATCAGTATCAACTCTAATATATGTTCCACCTTCTGTTTCTTTCGCATCTTTTCCCATATAAATACCTCCTTATTTTTTATATTATTTTAATAATTTTGTAAGTTCTATAATTCCAAATTGAATATCTTCTCCCAACTTCACAAAATCATTTTCTTTGTTTTCAATGCATCTATAAGAAAAATCAATTAAATCTTCTTCAGTATATTTAAATTTAATTTCTTTAACGTCATTCGATTCAATAACCTTTTTATATTGATTTATTAAATCTATTAAATATTCACAAGCTTCTTTTTTAAAATTTTCATCAGTTGTAGTTTTTTCTATACATGAAAATGAAGTAATTATTTTTCTCAATAAATTTATAACTACTCCTTCATCATTTTTATATTTATCAGACATTATTTTTTCCTCCTAACATTTCATTTTTCCATTCTTTCGCCAAAAGACCAAAATTATATAATAATCTTTCAGAATAATTTTCATTAATTGATTCAATTTTAATATATTTGTCAAAAAAACAGTAATTTTCAAATCCATGTATTCAATATCATTAGGATTTATTTCTTTAAGTGTATTACTTTTTAAGTAAGAGTTATACCAATATTCAATTTTCTTTTTAACATTATTTAAATTTTCTTTTTCATTAACATCATACATATCGCTTTTATGAATAGAATTTATACACTCAATAACCCTTTCAAAATATGAATTAACATCTCTATCTATTATCATTGTAGCGCTCCATCTTCCTTATGCATTTTACATTTGTTCCCCATAAAAAGTGTATCTCCATCTTTAGTTATATAATAACTAACATCTTTTTTAGGAATCAATACTGTATCACCAGCATAAATATAATCATCTAGTTTTAATCCATTTAATTCAGCTAATAATTTAGTATTAACATTAAATTCTTTAGATATCTTATATAATGTATCTCCCTTTTTAATTTCATATATATCGTAAAAAGGACTCTCTAATTTGCTTTTCATCATATCACCTAGAGTATTATATGTTTAATATTAATGTTTGCTATTCATTATATATAAATATCATATTAGTATTATTAAACTCAAGTTCACTCTCAAACAATACTTCTTTAACACTTCTCATGGGTTCATATTTATAAACTTTATTTTTTAACAAATAATATAAAGCATTATCATTTTCACTCAAAATAACGACATCATCATTACATATTTTTTGAATTATTCCTTCATTATCACTTATAGTTTTATATAGTCCATTATTATTTTTATATTTATAAATAGAAGTAAATTTATTATATTTTATCTTATCATTTTTATATTCGGACTTACTACAACTAACAAATTCTTTATTTTTATATTTAACAAACCCTATTTCATTACTACCAATAATCTTACTTTCTCCATCTTTAAGATTTATTTCATATAATATAGAATGTTTATTATCAAATATATATAATTTCTTTTTTATATGTCCAACAACATAAGAATCATAATCAATATTATTATTAATAGATATTTTATCATATTTTAATGTTTTAATATTAAATTTAATTAACTCACTATATTCGTGTTCTTGATTATAATTAGGCATATAAATAATTTCATCTACTTGATAGGCTAAATTATTATCATATCTATCCTTATCAAATAATTTAACAATATCATAAGAGTTTCCATTCATAACAACATATCCTTTATAATTCCATAAAGCAATATATTCATTATTATCTAAACTATTATAATATTGAAATTCACTATTAGTAGTATCATTTACTATCTTTTTTCTATATTTATCAAGCTTTTCAGATTCAATCAAATTAAAGTCAATATACTCATTTTCCTTATAACATAATGGATTTGTATTAACATCATCAATAATTGGCACAATACACTCAAAATTATCATCATTTATTATTTTAATATCACTAATGATTTTTCTATTCAAACTCTTCTTTTTATAAATATCAAAATTATATATATAATCTTTGTTTATCTCAACATAATATCTCTCATCACTATATTTTATACTAATGTCATAATTATTTAATTTATAATTGATAGTATAATCAGAAATAAAATATTTAAATACAATAATAAAAATATAACACAATAAAAATATTATTAACTTCTTATTCATACATTTTACTCCTAGTAAAATTATACTATATAATAAACAAAAAAACTAGTTTCCTAGTTTTTATTTAATAATATTATTTTCTTCCAAAAATGAAACAATTGTATCTTCATCACTATATCCAATAGTATCAGTTACAAACTTCCCATCTCTTACAATAAATGTATATGGAACAGAACCAGTATAATTTTCAATCTCAAATGTTCCAGTCAACATTGCATAATCTGTTTCATCTAAATAATCAGCCTCAAAGAAGTACAACGTAAACCCTTTTTCACTTGCTAAATTTTCTATAACAGGTTTATATTCTTGACAATGTGGACATGTTGAACTAGCAATTACTGTTACAATTTCATCACCATTAGTTGACTTATTATACCAACTTTCTATATCAGCAGTTGTACCAGTAGAATCATTATCATCATTTTCACTTTCTTTTCCACTTGCATCAATTAAGAATGATAATCCTACAAATAAACCTATAGCTAATACTATTCCAAGAATAGTAATTAACCTCTTATTTTTATTTTCTTTTTTAGAAACAACTTTTTCTTCTACTTCTTCAATTGAATCTTCAATATTATCACTAATTTCAGTTACTTTCTCTTCTACTTTTTTAGTTACACTTTTTGCATTCTTCACAGAATTATTTACATTCTTTTTAGCGATATTCGCCTTTTTTTTAATTTGTTTTTTAGCATTATCTACTTTTGCCATATTCCCACCTCTATAAATAGTTTAAAACATCAAAGAAAATATTACAAGAAAAAAGAGAAATATTTCTCAAATTATTCACATTTCTCTTCTCCATCAACAGTTTTAGTCTTACCAGTTTTTGTCCATCCAGATAATGTTTCTTTTTCACTCCATGTATATTTATAATACTTAGTAGTTATTTTTTTACTTGTTGCTTTAACTTTATCAGTTTTATATTTCTTACAAACTGTACCTTCTAATTTATATCCAGAATCACAAGAATATTCAGTAGATTCTTCATTAATAGTTTTAGTACATTTTTCACCGCTTAATGTATATGATTTATCATCACATTCATAATGGAAAGAACCATCTGTAACTTTATAACATTTTAAGTCTTTTCCACTTCCTTCACTATAATTAGAATCATTTGGACATAAGTAAACAGTTCTACTCTTATAACATTTTAATGTATCTCCAGATCCAGTTTGCTTATCTGTTCCGCTAGGACAACTAGCAGGAACATCTACAACTTTATCCCTAGTTCCAGTACATGTTTTAGGAACTTTAGTTTCAACATTTTCACAAGTTTCAACTGGAATTGAACTAGTACATGTATCACAAGTAACTACTTGTTTATGATTAACAGTATGTGTTGAACAATTACAACTATAACTTTGTGTTGTATATGATGTAGTACATTTCTTCTCAGTTTTTGTTGTACTACAATCATAAGTATAACTTTCTTTAACAGTTTTAGTAGAAGCAGGAATTGGATTAACTTCATCATACTTAGTTTCAGTACGAGTAGTTAATAATTCTTTCTTACCACTTTCTATTACTTTCTTAGCATCAACAGTTAATGTCTTAGTAGTAGTTTTCTTAACTTCAGCAGATTTTGTATCATCCAAAACTGTTTTATAACAATATTTACCATTTAATGTATAACCAGATCCACAACTATATTTAGTCTTGGTTCCAGTAACTAATTTTTTAAATTGATATTTAGTTATTTTTTCAATAGAACATGTTTTTGAACAATCATTATCTTTACAATAAGTATGACATCCTAATGCTTTAATAGTATAATCAGATTCATTATTACAAACTAAATTTGTTTTTAAATCATATCCTGTATCAGTTTTAGTAACGCTAACATATGATTCATATAAATTACAAGAATTACCATCTTCATCAACAAATGGAATGATTAATTTTCTACTAATCATATCATTTAATGTTATTTTAACTTCATTACCTATTTCAGTAGGCATCTTTTCATCAGTAAAATAGCTTTCTCCTGCTTCTTGCATATATTTTATATTTTCTCTAAATACGTTACTATAAAATGGAGTCATATTTGGAACTTTCTTTTGGAATAACCAAACTAATATAAATATAAACAAGCAAGCAAAGATAATTTTAACCATTAGATCTAGAATACTAAATCCATTTCTTTTATCATTACTATACATAATTGTTTCCCCCTTTTAATACTTATTTTAATTTTTTTGAATAACCAACTTCAAGTTCATATTTACTATTGTAATATTCTTCAGCATTATTTCCTAATTCCCACATGATTGATTCATTTTTTTCTTGCCATTCTTTTAAATGACCTGCTCTTGCAGCTAAATCATTCATTGGTGTATTATTAATATCATAAATTAATTCACTTAATGGTTTATAAACAACTGATCCAGATTCATTATAACAATAAGGAATACATATTGAATGTGTGTTACCTTGACTATCGGCTAAATCTAATGCAATACCATATTCCATAATAGAACATCCATATTGACTAGTTAAAGCTTGAGCTACATAGAATTGTTGAGAAGCAGGAAGTGTCCAAATGCTTTTAACATTTCCATCTAATGATGTTTTTTCTAATGTATCTTTAATAAATATACCCCAGTTAACTGAATCTTCTTTAAATTTTTCAACGTCTCCAGCTTTAATATCTTCATAAACTTTAGACATTAACTCATCACCCTTACTTACGATTTCATAAGCATCAGTATCTTGTTCAAAGAATACTGCCATAGGTTTGAATTTTAAATTTGTACCATATTGTTTATAAGATGTAGAGTTAGCATATTCATTAATATAGTTTGCAATCAAATCAATATCTTCAGCATTATATGAAACATTGCCATCAACCATTTTAAATTGTCCATTAGCCATTCTAAGTACATCAGAAATTTTTTCAACAGTCATAGTAGACTTAAAAGCTTCAGGAGTATCACTTGTATTAACATAATTGTCATATATTAATTGTGCTTGTTTT
Source organism: uncultured Clostridium sp. (assembly GCA_964490375.1). Classification (GTDB taxonomy): domain Bacteria; phylum Bacillota_I; class Bacilli_A; order RF39; family UBA660; genus CAG-1000. Next base: position 18,444 of record CAZBAZ010000011.1, on the reverse strand, counting down.
TCTACTTGATTATCATTTGATGCATCTATAAATGTTTTTTTACTTTCTTCAGTTTTTGTTTCAGTAACAGAACTATCTTTTTTAGCAACAGAATCATTTTCTGAAACTTGTACTACTTCTTTATTACAACTAGATAAAGCAATTGTACCAAGTGCTAAAGCCTCAACTCCAGCTAATGTACCAGCTATAATAGCAGCAGTTTTTGATTTCTCGCTTTTATCTTCTTCATCTTCGTCTTCTTTAATTCTTTCTGGCGCATTTTCTAATTCAACACTATATACACCATATTTTTCCATAAGTTTTTCTTCAATAGCAGAAATAATAGTTTTATCACCATTAGCACTAACCTTTTTATATAAATTAATATCAGATTTAATTTCACGATATGTAGATTCAAGTTGGTTAATCTTTTCTGCTATACCATTTAATTCCTTAACTGATTTTTTATTCAATTGAGCATCCTTATATTCCTTACGAAGCTTATCATCAAGATCAGCTATTTCGTAATATTCATCAGCAAGTCTTTTGTTCATTTCTTTTAATAATTCATTTTTCATTACCAATCCCCCCTTTGTAATGTGGCTATATTATAACACAAAGCCTTTGAAATGTCAAATCCAATTGATTCTTACCTCTCATATTTTTATAATCAAGAAGATTTTAACGACTATCTATCCCCTTAATTGTGACCATATTATACCACAAAATCGCCTAAAAATCAATGCTTTTTCTTTTTTACATTATTTAGCAATAATTTATCAAGTTTAAATTCAAGCAAAGTAAATGCAAATATAAAGAAATATATAATCCCCTTTAGAATGTTCTTATACAAAAACACACTATCTATATAAACGTTAGAAGAATCAACATATGACAAATTTAATATAATTTTATTTAAAAAATAACTAGAGAATATTCCCAATATAAATATTAATAAAAGTTTACTAATTCTAGCACTAGAAAAATATCTATTATAATTATGAGATGTAGGCACCAATAAAAATATTATAAAAGATGATATTAATAAATATATTAATCCAAATATATTAGAATCACTAAATAAATATTTAATAGTTTCAATAATAGTAATTATTATATATATTAAAGTAATTAATCTAATAAACATTTTTTTATATTTAAACATGCTCTTATCACCCAATAAAATTGTATCAAATTTCTAATAAAAAGTCTTTAATTTCAAATAAAATATCACAAAATAAAAAACATTAAATATTATAATTTTTTAATCAACAATAATATCTAATGTATAACTAAAAATTTATATCAATTTTAGTTTTCTTTTTAACTAAAGTTTTTCTAAAAATATCAAATATTACAATAGAAAAGGCTATTAATATCATTATTTCAAATTCATAAAAAGTTAATCCAGTCGTTCTAAATAATTCTCCTCCAAAATATATAAGCATTATTTGAACAATAGTTATAAACAAGAAAATAAATAAGAATATTTTATTTTTAAATAGATTAGAAAAAGTATTAATACGACTAGTTCTTGCAGTAAAGGCATTAAATATATCAATGAAAATAAAAAGACCAAAAAAAGCTGTCATTAAATATTTATCATCTATATATATTTGTTTAATAAATGGTGAAGTCAAAAACCATATACATATAATAGTAGAATATATTCCATTAAAAAATATTTGGTTTTTCATATATGAATTAATTATTTTTTCATTCCGTTTTTTAGGCTTTTCTAACATATATTCATTTAATGCTGGTTCAAAAGAAAATGCAAGTCCAGCAAAAGTGTCCATTACCATATTTACCCACAATACTTGAATAACTGTAATGGGAGCAAGTATACCTATAAATGGGCAAATAATGCTGACAAGAACTGCACATATATTAACACTCAACTGAAATACAACAAATTTTCTTATATTTTTAAATATAGTTCTACCATACAATATTGCATAACTAATTGATAATATATTATTATCTAAAATGACAATATCACTTGTTTCTTTCGCAACCTCTGTACCACTTCCCATTGAAAATCCAACATCAGCCCTTTTCAAAGCAGGAGCATCATTAACACCATCACCAGTCATACCAACTATTAAGTCATTTTCTTGAGCTATTTTGACCAATTTGTTTTTGTCTTCAGGTAAACTTCTGCATAAAACTTTTAATCTTGGCAATATTTTTTCAACTTCACTAATAGACATGTTATTAAATTCTTCACTTGTTAGAACAATATCATATTCACTATCTATTATTTTTAATTCTTTAGCTATAGAACAAGCAGTTTCTTTAGCATCCCCAGTCACCATAACAACTTGAACACCAGAAGATTTAATTGATTCAATTGCCAAAAACGCTTCTTTTCTAATTGTATCTTTAAGAGTGATAAATCCAACCAAAATATATCTAATCCCATCATTAATTGCTAAACCAAGTACTCTATTTCCATTTTTAGTTTCGTTATTTATATAATTTAGTATTTTATTTTTATCTATTAAAACTCTTTTTTCACCATTGGACTTCATATAATAGGTACACTTATCTAATATAATCTCATAAGCACCTTTAATAAATTCGGTTTTGCCATTATAATTAGTGGTTATTTTTGAATATTTAAGTTTACTATTAAATAACTCTTTACTAATAATTCTATATTTATTTTTATTATCACTTTTACAATATTCAATTATAGCTCTATCAGTAGTATTTCCGCCTTGAACTACACCTTCACTATAAAATGATTCATTGTTATATACAAGAGATTGATACACAATTTCATACATTTCATCTTTTAAATCATTAATCTTTTTATGACTATTTAGTTCAGCATCAATAAAATTTTCTACTTTCAATTTTCCTTCAGTTAATGTACCAGTTTTGTCAGTAAATAATATATTTAATGAACCAGATGTTTCAATACCAACTAACTTTCTAACCAAAACATTCTTTTTAAGTAGTCTTTTCATATTAGAAGAAAGAACTAATGTAATCATCATAGGTAAGCCTTCTGGAACAGCCATAACAATAACAGCTACACTTAATGTTAAAGCATATATAATATGTGGTACTAAATTAGTTTCGCCATCCAAAATAACATTTATCATATATGAAGCAAAAACCAATATTGCCCCAAAATATCCAATATAACTAATAAATTTAGCTAATTCTCTTAACTTAGATTTAAGGGGGCTTTCAATTGTTTTCTCTTGAATATCATTAGCTATTTTCCCATAATAAGTACTATTACCAACTTTAGTTACTTTCATTACACCACTTTGATTAGTAACTATACTACCCATATAAACTTTATCACTAATTTTTTTTAATTTTTCAAAAGTTTCTCCAGTTAAAGCACTTTCATCAGTATAAATACAACCATCAATTATTACACCATCACTTGGAACTTTATCCCCGCTTTCAAGATAAACCACATCATCAACAACAACATCATCTACTGATATAACACATTTTTTTCCATCTCTTATAGCCTTAACTTTATAAGAAGAATTTTCTTCGCTTAATCTCTCAAAAGCCTTTTCACTTCCATATTCAGATAAAACGGATATAAAAGAAGCCAAAAAAACAGCAATAGCTATTCCAAGAGTTTCATATATATTTGAATCATTAAATAAAAAAATTACTTTCACACATAAAGCAATTAATAATATTTTAATAATTGGATCATTTAAAGACTCTATTATCATACTAAATATAGTATTTTTTTTCTTAATAGTTAATTTATTTGAACCATATTTGTTTCTTGACTTAATAACTTCTTCATGACTTAATCCATTTTTAATATTACTATTCATATTTTCCTCTAATTAAAATTATGTTTTAAATTTATTTATAGAACAATTTATGATAAAATTATTGTAAGGGACATAAAAATAAAATAAAAGTGTTCATTAGATTAAAAGTATAATAAAGATATTAATATAAAAGACAATAATTAATTATTAAATGAAGGAGAAATTAAATGAAAAGAATTAGTAAAGAAAATTATTATTTAAATATGGCAGAAACTGCTTTAGAAAGAAGCACATGTTTAAGAAGAAAATGGGGTGCTGTAATAGTTAAGGATGATGAAATTATATCAACTGGATATAATGGAGCACCAAGAGGAAGAAAAAACTGTGATGAGCTTGGATATTGTATAAGAGAAAAACTAAATATTCCAAGAGGTGAAAGATATGAACTTTGTAGAAGTGTACATGCAGAACAAAATGCTGTCATAAGTGCATCAAGAAAAAGTATGATAGATGCTACACTTTATATGGTTGGAAAAAACGTAGATACAGGAGAATATGTAGAAAATGCTATGTCATGTTCTATGTGCAAGAGAGTTATTATAAATAGTGGTATATCAAAAATAGTAATAAGAGATACAAAAACAAAATTTAGAGAAATACTTGTTCAAGATCTAATTGATAATGACGAAAGTATTGAAGGAATTAGAGGTTATTAGGAGAACATGAAGATGAATTTAGACATAATTATACCAGTTCACAATGAAGAGGATACAATCACTGATTTATACAATAAAATAAATGAAGAAATAAAAATAGAAAAATATAATATTATATTTATAGATGATGGTTCAAATGATAAAACGCTTGATAAATTAACAAAATTAGCTGAAAATAACAGTAATATAAAAGTAATAGAATTTTCAAAACAATTTGGAAAAGAAAATGCAATATATGCTGGACTACTTCACTCAAAAAGTGAGTTAACTTGTATATTAGATATAAGTATAAAAAATAGTATTTCGCTTGTTAATAAAATGTTAAAATATATGGAAGAAGATAAAAATATAGATAGTGTATGTATATGTGAAAAGAAAGAAAAAGAAACCTTTATAGACAAACTTATAAATAAAACAAATGATATAGAATTAATAAACAACGCTACATATAATAGAATAATAACATCAAAAATGAGAAAAGCAATTTTAGATTATAGTAGTAAATATGGATATAACAAATATGTTTATAATAATGTAGGTTTTAACACTTTTTATGCTAAATGCAAAGTATCAACGAAGCAAAAAGATAAATTTTATATATTAAATAGAATTATAGAAAATAGATATTTAAACAAAAATAAATCACTAAGAAAAATAGCTATTTCAAGTATATTAATAAGCATATTATCATTTATTAGTTTCATAGTAACACTTATATTATTAATAATAAATAAATCAAATACATTATTAATAATCACCATAGTTCTCTTACTATTTTCAATACTAATGCTATTTATCTTTAATATTATTGAATTTATTATAGCAAATAGTAAATCAACATCAAATTTATTTATCATCAAAAATAAAATAGGAATTGATGAAGATTATTTATAACAAAAAAACTCAAGAATCTTGAGTTTTTATTATAGCCTTACATGACTTTGAGCATTTGTACTTAGCGGTGCAAATTGTTTATGTTTATATAATACATAGGCAGCAGCACCAATCATTGCCGCATTATCTGTACAATATCTCTTTTCTGGCATATGCATTTCAACACCAATACTATCACACATAGATTTTAATGCTTCTCTAATATGAGAATTTGCTGCTACTCCACCACTAATTAAAAAAGTTTTTAAATTATAATTTAATAAAGCTTTCTTAGTTTTATCTACTAAATGATTAGTTACACAATCTTGAAAAGACCTAGCAACATCATATTTATTTATATCTTCTCCCCTTTGTTTAGCATTATGTACTAAATTATTAACATGACTTTTAATACCACTAAAACTAAAATTATAAGAATCATCCATTAATATATTAGGCATTTTATAACTTGGATTGCCTTGCAAAGCATACTTTTCAACATTGGGTCCACCAGGATAAGGTAAATCCAATATACGAGCAACTTTATCATAAGCTTCACCAATAGCATCATCTAATGTTTGACCTAAATATTCAAATTCATTCTCACTTTTCATTAAAATTAAATCAGTATGACCACCAGATACTATAAGAGATAAAAGAGGGTATTCTAGCTCATTACCTATCATATTTGCATAAATATGTCCCATCATATGATTTGTTGCTATAAAAGGCTTATTATACACAAACGAAAGAGTTTTAGTTGCTTCAACACCAACCAATAAACTTCCAAGTAAACCAGGAGCATAAGTACAAGCAAAAGCATCAACATCTTCAAGTTTCATATTAGCTTTTTCCAAACATTCATTTATAACCATAGTAATATTTTCTAAATGAAGTCTACTCGCTACTTCAGGAACAACTCCACCATATTTAGTATGAACATCTATTTGAGAATTAATAATAGTAGCGATATCCTCATGTCCGTTTTTAATTATACTAACACTTGTCTCATCACAAGAAGATTCAACAGCCAAAATATAAACATCCTTCATTATTTCACCTTCTCCATAATTATAGCAGTATCTTCACCATAATATCTATCTCTTAAACTAATTTCTTTAAATCCTAATTTATTATATAATCTAATAGCAGAATCATTATTTTCATTAACTTCAAGCATTATTCTACTATAATCTTCATCTTGAATCATCTTATTCATTAATTCGGTAGCTATTCCTTTTCTTCTATCCTCTTCATTAACAAACAAATTCATTATATCAAGCACACCATCAACTAATCTAATTTCTAAATATCCAAGTACTTTATCACCATTCATATAATTATATATAGAATCAGTATCACTAAGTATTTCTTTTTCTATCATTTTTCCACCTCAATTTTCTTAACGTAATTTGCCTTAACAAAATGAGGATTTTCAGATTTCATATCTTTACAATAATCTATTATTTTATTAACATCTAACTTACTTTCTACAGTTTTATATTTACTATATTCATCATTTTCACTATAAAATTCAGAAACTATATTATTATCATTTTCATCAAATACACTAATATAATATCCTTTGTTATCCCTAATAACAGCTCTTCTTTTTTCACCATTGTTATTACTAACTAAATAAGCAGTCAAACTAGAAATAGTATTTATATCTATATTTAATGCATAAGCCATAGTCTTTGCAATAGATAATCCAATTCTAATTCCAGTAAAGCTTCCTGGTCCATTTACAACTATAATTTTCTTTAAATCTTTTACACTTAAATTATTATCTTTAAATAAACTTTCTATCATAGGCATAGTATAAATGGAATGACTATATTCACTTTCCTGTGTCTTCAAATATAATTCTTCGCTTGTTTTTAATCCAATAGTTATCAATTCATCATGAGTATCTATAAATAATATCATAATTATCCCTTTCTTTCGTGCATATTATATCATTATTTAACTATAAAGTAAATTAAATGAATTCCTATTTCCACATATTCTTTGGATATATTCCTTCTTTATATAATTTATCCAAAAATTCTATTAGATAATTCTTATCATCTTTATATGTTACTCCACACCATTTAGCATTAGTATTAATAATATCACAAGTATAAATTTTATCATCAATACTCTTTCTTATCAATGTAGGAATCATAAATTCATCTTTAGATAAATCACTTTTTTCAAAAAATTCTTTAATATTATCATCAATATATTTTAAAAAACCAGAGTCAAACGCAATCATATTCATTGATACTAATGTATCATCATCAATCAAACTAAAATTTTCTTCACTTAAAGGTCTAGCTTCAATATGATAATCTTTATATTTTAATTCACATTCAACTATATTAGTTACTTTACTATCATTAACTGTACAAACTCCTCGTTTAACATTACCAAGTTCACTCATAGTATTTTTAGCTTTATAACAAACCATACCAATACAATTGGGTTTCATGTAATCTAAATAATTACTAATTTTTTCATATGATTCCCTTCCATAAAAATCATCAGCATTAATTATAACAAATGGTTCATGTATTACATCTTTGCAGCAATATATTGCATGTGCAGTACCCCATGGTTTAATTCTATCTTTTGGAATAACCACACCAACCGGAATATTATCAATTTCTTGAAATACATATTCTATTTTAATTTTATCTTTTATTCTTTTAGCAATTGTGTTTTCTATAGTTTCTAACATATCTTTTTTTATTAAAAATACAACTTTAGTAAATCCACACTTTATCGCATCATAAATAGAATAGTCCATAATAAACTCATCATTCGGACCAAATCCATCCATTTGTTTGCACCCACCATATCTACTGCCAAGACCAGCAGCTAATATCAATAACGTTTTTTCTTTCATAATTATCCTTTCTATCAAAAAAGATTACTTATTCAGTAACCTTTTCATCATGACTTTTTTTACTTTTTTTTGGTTCAATTACATCATCATTATCAAATTTATATTTACTATTTTCAGAAACAATTTTTTCAATTTCCTCCTTAGTAAGTGTTTCCTTAGTAATTAATGTTTGTGCTAATACATCAATTAATTTTTTTTCTTTAGAAACAATTTCTTTTGCTTTACTATAGCATCCATCAATAATCTTTTTAACCTCTTGATCAATTTGTAAAGCAACTTGATCAGAAAAATCTTTAGTCTTATTGTAATCTCTTCCTAAGAATACGCTTTCACTTCTATGTTCGTATTGCATAGGTCCAAGAGAACTCATACCATACTCAGTAACCATACTTCTGGCAATTTTAGTAGCTCTTTTTAAATCATCACTAGCACCAGTAGAAATTTCATTCATATAAGTTTCTTCACTTGCTCTACCAGATAGTAATGTAATAATTTGTTCTTCTAATTCTTTTTTAGTATATACAAGTGTTCTTTCTTCTTTAGGTAACATTTGTGTATATCCACCAGCCATACCACGTGGAATGATTGTAATTTTATGAACTTCTTCACCATTTGGAAGAACTATTCCAGAAACAGCATGTCCAGCTTCATGATAAGCAACTATTCTTTTTTCATAATCTGTAACTTTTCTACTTGTTTTTGCAGGTCCCATTAAAACTCTATCACTTGCTTCATCAATTTCTTCCATTGATATTGCATTTTTATTTCTTCTAACAGCTAACAAAGCAGCTTCATTTAATAAATTCTCTAAATCAGCACCAGAATATCCTGGAGTTCTTTCAGCTAAATTCTTTAAGTTAACTGTTTCGTCTAATATCTTATTTTTAGCATGAACTTTTAATATTTCTTCTCTTTCACTTACATCAGGATTGCTTACAGTAACTTGTCTATCAAATCTTCCCGGACGAAGCAAAGCAGGATCTAATACGTCTGGTCTATTAGTAGCTGCTAAAATGATAATACCTTCATTTTCTCCAAAGCCATCCATTTCAGTAAGTAATTGGTTTAATGTTTGTTCTCTTTCATCATGTCCTCCACCTAAACCAGTACCTCTTTGACGTCCAACAGCATCAATTTCATCAATAAATATTAAACAAGGAGCAGTTTGTTTAGCTTGTTTAAACATATCTCTAACACGTGAAGCACCAACACCTACGAATAATTCAACAAAGTCTGAACCACTTATAAAGAAGAATGGAACTTTTGCTTCTCCAGCAATAGCTTTAGCTAATAACGTTTTACCTGTTCCTGGAGGACCAACTAATAAAACTCCTTTAGGAATTCTAGCTCCCATTTTAGTAAATTTCTTTGGATTTTTTAAGAAATCAATTAATTCTTGAACCTCTTCTTTTTCTTCTTTCAATCCTGCGACGTCTTTAAATGTTTTACGATTATTTCCTTCTTCTGCAAGCTTAGCTTTACTCTTACCAAAATCAAATGTTCCTTTTCCATTATTTCCAAGTTTGATAAACATTACATATATTAATATACCAAATATCACAATTGGTACAACATTAATTAATATATTTAACCAAGTTGCATTGTCAGGATTAGTATTTGTTTCAACTTTTAAGTTTTTACTTTCAGCTGTTTCATATAATGAAGAAATAACTGTATCAGTATAAGGTACTGTAACACTAAATGTTTCTCCTTTAGAATAATTATTTAATTTTCCTGTAATTATATATACTCCAGATGCACTTTTAGGAGTAACTGTTATTTCTGTAACATTGCCATCATTTATTTGACTAACTAATTCTGTATAATTTAAAGTATTTACTTTTGTTCCCAAAGTATTTAAAAACAAATAAGAACACACAATTACAACTACTAGCAAAATATAAGGCATAAAACTAATATTTCTTTTGTTTCTTTTTATATTCATTTCTCATTTCCTTTCTAATAATATTTCATTATTATATCATACTCTTCAGTAATTTTCTTGTCAAGATTTGACTTCTTTAATCCAGGTATCCATACAATTTTATCCGTAGAATCCAATACAACTGGCCAAGAATCTCTATCACTTATCTTTATTTTTTCATCAATAAAAATATCTTTTACTTTTTTTGTACCATTAAGTCCTTTAACTTCTATTCTATCTCCATCTTTTCTATTTCTCACATACAAAGGTAACTTAACCTCTTTACTATCTAATCTAATAGTATAATTAGAAGTATCAATACTTTCATTAACTATTTCTATTATTTTACCATTAGGTAAATTTACTCTATCATTAATTTCTATTTCATATTCACTAGATTCATCATCATCAAAACTAAAACTTAATTCATTATAAGACTTCACTACTATAACATTATTAGGCAAATGAACAATACTATTTGATTTACTACTTTTTATTAAATCAAATATTAATTCAACATGAACAGCACCTATTATTAGTAAATCATCTCCATATATTTTTTCAAGTATAGTATAAATAATTTTAGTTTGAATAATATTATCCAACTCATTAAACTTATCTATATCAAGATTTCCACCAATAAATACTTTATTAAATACTTTATTAGCTTCTTTATCTACATAATCACTATATTCAAGAAGTATTTCACTATATTTTAAAAACTTTTTATGAACTTTAGGATCTTCATGTTTTAAAAATGGCAATACTGTATGTCTATATCTATTTCTAGTATAATGATCCTCATTATTTGATTGATCAATTGCATATTTAATATTATTTAGTTTGTCAAATTCCATTATTTCGTCTTTAGTAACTGTAATAAGTGGTCTAACAATTTTATATGTTCCTTTATCGACTATTCTACTAAAACCACTATAGCCCTTTAACGTAGAACCTCTAACAATTCTCATTAATATCGTTTCAATTAAATCGTCTCCTTGATGAGCTGTCATTAAATATTTTGCACCATAATTCATAACTAATTCTTCAAAAAAGTTATATCTAACACTCCTTGCTTCATTATGAAAATTATCGTCCCCCCATTTAGTTATTTTAATGTACTCAAAAATAATATTATTGGCTTTACAATAATTCTCTAAATCTATTTTTTCTTGTTCACTTTCTACTCTCTTATTATGATTAACATGAGCACAAACTATCTTTAAATCCAATTTCTTTTTAAACTCATTTAGGATATATAATAATGCCATAGAATCAGGACCACCAGAAACACCAACAACTATTGTATCATTTGGTTCCAAGCCTATTTTATTCTTAATAAAATTATATACTTCTTCCATATCAAGCCTTTCTCATTCTTCGATTTTCAATATGATTTCATTATCTTTAGAATATAAATATTTTTCACGAGCATATTTTGCCATATACTCTGGGTCTTGTAATCTAGTAATCTCCTCTTTTAAATTTTCCTCTTCTTCTAATTTATCACTATAAGAAACTTCAAGTTCCTTAATTTCATTCTTAGTCTTTTCAATTTGCAAATTAAGGGAAACAAGAGTAGACACAAAAATCACACTAGTTATTATACAACCTAATGTCAAAAAAATCACTCTAAATTTTGCCTTATTGCTAATTTTTTTCATAACAACCCTTTTTTCCTAAAATAATTATATACTTGGAATAATTTAATTACAATTGCTTCTACATTAGTTGACAATATTTTCTGTAAAGATTTTATCAAATAAGAAAAAAGTAATAATGCTTATAATAACAAAGTAAACATTTATATAACCATCACTTATTATTAAAAAGAATTTAAAATATATCAAAATAACATCTATCATAAATAATAAAGAATTTAAAAATTTATACACAAAATTATTACAATATAGGTATTTTTTAAAATATTTAAAAAGTAAGTTTACAATTACACCATATAAAAAAGAAAAAACAAATGATAATATTTGTATTTTTAGTGTAATCATTTAAATAGCCTAGCTATAATATGATCAGTTTTGTTTTTTCCAACATCTTCTAAATAGTTTACTGAATATATTTTACCTTTAATAGATAAGTTTCCTTGAAATGTATCCATTTTAATCAATTCCAACATTTCTCCTTTAATTAAAATTGGACCCATTATACTATCAACAAAAAACTCTTTATCATCAAAACTATTAAGTTTTTTTATACCAGACAATATAATATTTTTTCTTTCATTAATAGTAATAAGATGGTTTGAACCATCACATAAGTCTTTAGATTTATCCATTTTATCCTCCTATCAAAATATATGATTAAAAGAATTAAAAAAGACACAAATGTGTCTAATCAAAATCTAATACTGTTCCAGATAAAATATTTTTACCTTCAAATATTTCTTCTTTATTGTTTGAATAAATAACTTTTACTTGATAATTATCAAAATAATAATCCTTTAGATCTTTAATAGTAGGTACTGAATAATTAGTTGTAATAGATAAATCAATAATATCTTTGCTATTGTATTTCGAAGTTTCTATTTTTTCTTTTTCATTAACAATATCATCCAAATTAATAGTATAAACATTTCTATCATTATCAAATACATACATTAATCCATAAGATTCACCATCATTTTCGCCTATTAGCATCATTAATGGATTAATTTTATCACCACTTGGATTTAATACATAATTATCTTTATATTTTAAAAACCCTGTTTTATTTTCTTTTCCAAGAATTTTGTCCAATTCTTCAATATAAAATATTGAGTTTAAATCGTACCATAAAATACTGTCATCCTCTTTAGCATCTTCACTATTAGATTTAATTTCACTAGGACATTCTCCACCATCATCACTATTGTAAAAAGTTTTGAAATAAAAAAATATACAACCTAATATAATTAAAAATACTATAAAAATTATTAATATAGATTTATTACTTTTCTTAAGTTCCCTCTCTTCCATATTTACCTCCAATATTGTATATATTATATCATAAAAAAAATTCCAAATAAATGGAATTTAATTTATAAAAGTTTTATTCGTTTTCAGTTTCTGTATTAGTATCAAGTTCATTATATTTATCAAGAATAGCTTTTTCAAACATTGCTCTTACTTCTTTATTGATTGGATGAGCAATATCCTTATATTCACCTACTGGAGTTTTTCTACTAGGCATTGCAATGAATAATCCCTTATCACCTTCAATGATTCTAATATCATGAATAGCAATAGCATCATCAATAACTACTGATGCTTTTCCTTTCATACGATTTACTCCTCTATCGTCTTTAAAAACTTTAACTGATGTAATTTCCATGAGTTCCTCCTTAATAATTAGCTAATTTAATTATAATACATATTTTTTTGAATAGCAACATTTTTAATCAAATTTACTTATAATTACAGCCTTAGTGGCTATATCTGAATACGTAAAAGACTTAATACCCTTACTAGTATTAACAGTAAAAATATTATTATGAATTTTTTCAATATATCCATCATAATACAAATATTTATTTCTACCTAAATAAACTTTAATTTTTAATTTAAAACCAACCAATTTCTTAACGTAATTTTTAATTTTATCTATATTCAATTTTATTCCTTTCTTGGATAACCACAAATCATCATACCTCTTATTTTTAATCCCCCAAAACCTTCTTCTTTACAATTGGTTTTAGAAAGAATATTCATAACATCTAATGGGAAATTAATATCACCTAAAGCAATTTCAGAAGCAACAATAGCTGGATCTAATGCATGAATATTTATATGATTAGGACTAGACGCAAAAGATGAACCGGCCTTTATTAAACCAATATAATCACTTTGACAAGCACCAGCTACTATTGCTATTTGTTCATGCATTCTAATATTTTTTCTAATAGATTTAATAGTATCAATAAAATAACTACTATTTTTATACTTATTAGTTTTCTTATAATAAGCATCATGACCAGTAATAACAATAACATTAGGATTATGTTTATTAATTAATTCATTTATTTTTTCACTAAATTCACTAGCATCAAATACATAGCCATAACATTTAATATTTTTAGATTTATAGTAATTCATACATTTTTCTAAATAATCATTATCAGTATCTAAATGTAAAATAACACCAGGTATATAATAATAATTACTTCTATCTAAACTATTATTTTCATACTTAATATTTTCTATTTTAACTCCACTTTTTCTTAAATCATTAATATTAGCATCAGCATAAAGTCTTAAATCAACACCACATAAAATAGCTTTATTATTTACTATTTTATTCACTTTAAATAAAATATCATTATTATACTTATTTCTAGTTACATAATCTCCTATTTTAACCATAAAACCCCTATTTCATATTATTAATATTAAAAAAATTTATGCATAAAAAAATGCTCATTACTGAGCATCTTTATTAAAATACTTATTTAAGATTCTATCTAATTCATTTGTATTAATTGGCTTAGAAAGATATTCATCAAAACCTTCATTCAAGTACATTTCTTTCATACCAGTAATGGCATTAGCAGTTAATGCTACAATTGGAGGTAACTTATATCCATCTAATTTTTTTAATACATGTAATGTTTCAATACCATCCATTTCAGGCATCATATGGTCCATAAATATAATGTCATATTGAATACCTTCTTTAACTTTGTAAATACAATCCTTTCCATTAGTAACACTTTCAACTTTAAACTTGTATTGTTCAAGAAGTCTTTTAGCAACCTTAATATTAAGATTATTATCATCAACAATAAATGCAGTATATGCAGAACAATCTAGTTTTTCATCAACTTTAGGTTTTTTAACTTCCTTAATAGCTTCACTAATTGGTTTAGGATCGACAATTTTTTGAGGAACCTCAATATAGAAAGTAGTACCAACTCTGTACTGACTTTCAAACCAAATTCTACCACCCATTAGAGTTACATAATTTTTAGTAATAGCAAGTCCAAGTCCACTACCATCAATTTCTTTTTCAACTGCATTATCAAGTCTACTAAACTTAGTAAATAATTTATCATAATCTTCTTGCTTAATACCAGATCCAGTATCAGATACTTTAAATAATAAATTTTCTACATTATTCGTCTTAGAACTTGTTAATGTTAATGTTATTTTACCAACATCAGTATATTTAACTGAGTTAGTCATAATATTTAAAATTGATTGATAAAGTTTTGCAGAATCACCTTTTAATTTAGAAGAAATATTCTGATCAATATTAACAATTAATTGGACAGGTTTAGCTCCCAATTTAGATTTAATCATATTAGTTACTTCAATAACCATATCATTAATAGCATAATCTCTTTCTTGAAGAGAATCTTTACCAGTTTCAATCTTAGAAATGTCAAGTATATTATTAACTATTTCTACCAAATTAGTACCAGCATCATATATTTGTTGAATATCTTCTCTAACAGATTTTTCATCAAATGTTGGAGAACTAAATAATGCATCACTTATACTTGAAATAGAATTCATTGGTATTTTAATTTCATAAGTCATATTACTTAAGAAATCAGTTTTGGTTTTATTTGATTTTTCAATTTCACCTCTAACAGATAATAATTGACTTAATAATTGTAAATCAGGATTTTCTAAAAAATAATATGCAAATAGTAGATCAACAACAGCACCTAAAGGTAAGAATGATACATAATTAAATAATACTTGCAAAATATATGATGTAACAGCAACTCCTAAATTAAAGAACACAATTAATCCAATATTTTTTTGTAAATCATTTCTTCTTTTAATATAAATTATAACTAATAAAAGACATACAATGAAGAATACAACAGCTATCATAATCATACCTAATTTGCTTGGTAAGAAAGTTAAATCATTAATATCTAATCCTTTAAAAGGTAAGAACCAATATACAACTAACACTCCCATAAAAATAGAAGTTATAACAGTAATAATTTTTTCTTTTTTTACCAATTCAATTATATTTTTATGATTATATTTATATACTAAAGAGAATAAATAAATAAAGAATACCAAATACATTAATAATCCAAATGTCCAATGTAATTTAAATGTAATATGAGTTATTATTTCTATATCAACATACTTTAATAAAAGTATACAACAAATCTCACTAACACCAAATGCAAGAGCTAAAATTAATGTTAATCTATATAATTGATTAGATATTTGCTTAAATGTAACTTTAGAGAAATAAGTAATCATTAAAGCTATTAAAAATAGCAAACTACCTATTGTAAATATTATTCCAAATGTCATAAATTATTACTCCTTTCCATTAAGCATCCTCTTTTTTAAATAATCTATTAACCAATTTATTTAATTCTTTAAATATAATTGGTTTACTTAAATAATCAGAAAAACCTTCAGTTATATAATCACTCTTTAATCCATCATATGAGTTTGCAGTTAATGCTACAATTGGAGGTAATTTTTCATGTGTAGATTTTAATGCTTTAATAGTTTGAATACCATCCATTTCAGGCATCATATGATCTAAGAATATTAAATCATAATTCTTTTGACTAACTTTACTTAAACATTCTTGCCCACTTAATGCAGTATCAATTTCAAATTGATATTGCTCTAAATATCTAGATGCAAGTTTCAAGTTAACCTCACTATCATCAACAATCAATACATTTTTACCACTACAATCAACTAAACCTTTTGAACTAGACATTGTACTATTTTTAGTTTCAAATATATTTCCTATTTTTTCATTTCCAGATACTCTTTGTCTTATCTTAATATAATATTTTGTACCTTGACCTTTTTCATTGACAAAGTTAATTCTACCACCCAACATATTAATAAGTCTTTTAGCAATAATTAGTCCTAATTTAATATTATCAATATTATTTTCAGCAGTATGTTCAAGTTTTATAAAATCTTCAAATTTCTTATCAAAATTTTCAACAGTCATAGCATGACCAGTATTAGATACAACAAATTCAAGTTCAAAATTATTTGAATCAATATTTCTACCATTAACACTTAATTTAACTTCTCCATAATTTGTATAATTTATAGCATTTAATATTATAAATGTTACAATTTTATAAATTTTATAAGCATCACCATAATATTGCTTAGGTAAATTTTCATTAATTTCTATATTAAATCTAAGATTTTCTTTATCAATTTTAGGAGGAATAAAACTATTAATTTCAAATATTAGGTTTTCTAAACTATATTCAGATTCAACAACCTTTTCTTGCCCAGTTTCTAATTTAGAAATATCAAGAATATTATTAATTAAATTTAATAATTCATCACTAGCTTGACAAATACTTTTTAAATCTCTTTTTACAACCTCTGGAGTTAATTGTTTCTCTTCTAATAAAGATTCACTAAAACCTAAAATTGTATTCATTGGTGTTCTAATTTCATGTGACATATTTATTAAAAATTCTGTTTTAGCTCTATTAGCCACATCTGCTTCTTCTTTCGATTTTTGATATTCAAGAATTAATTTAGAATCTTGATTTTCAATAGTAAAATACAAAATTGCAATAAGTAATGCAAAGAAGTATGTTGAATCATTTATTTCATAATTAACTATTTTTTGCGTTAATAATGATACTAAATAACAAATAAATGCAAAATATAATGGTAACATACTAATAGATTTTACATCATTTTTGTGTTTATTAAATAAATACAACACAGCAGTACTAATAAGTAAACTATAAATATGTAATACACTAGCAGCAGTTCCAACTATAACTGCTGGTCTACCATTTATACCACCTATATGTGTTATTGGTAATAATAAAACAATAAACAATGGTAATACCATACATATAACTACTGCTATAAATAATTTAATATCAAAATTTTTAATATCAGCTTTGTTAAATTTTTGTTTAGCAACAACATAAGTATATATAACAAATAAATTTTCAAACAAGAAACACAAATATATATATCCTTTACAAACAATGGTATTTAAAACATCATATTTATCTGAATTAATCATCGTATATGAAGCAACCATTTCTGTAACAAGCATCAATATTAAAACAACTAATAATCCTGCAAAAACCATTTGATTTAATGTCCAATCTTTCTTTTTGCTTAAAAACATAATGGTAAGCAACACAATAAATATTAGTGCACAAATTGTTAGACCAGTACTTGCTGAATAAGAACCTACCACAAAAATCAACTCCTTTATCGTATATTCTTCTACTTTAACAATTATATAATAAAAATCACAAAAAAACAATCTTGTTTATACTAAGATTGACTTTTTTTGTAACTATTCAGACTATTTGCACAC
>CAZBAZ010000010.1:0-30174 GCA_964490375.1 uncultured Clostridium sp. | reverse complement strand
TGGATTTACTCCACTTATTCTTGATGCTTGACCTATTGTTAAAGGTCTAATTTTTTCAAATTTTTGTCTTGCTTCTGTAGCAATATTTTTTACTTTACTATAATCAATATCTGATGGTATTTGTTTTTCTTCTAACTTCAACATTTTTTTAACTTCGTTCTTAGTTTTATTGATATATCCTTCATATTTAATATCTGTTTCAACCATTTCTATTATTTCTTTATCACATTCGTATCCTATGTATTTTAATAATTCATATAATTCTATTTCTGGCCTTTTAACTAAATCAATTAGTTTAATTTTTCCTGTTAAAAGTGAAGAATTATGTTCCTTTAAAAAATTATTATTTTTTTCATTATGATCTAGATAATTTGTATTTAAATAGTTATTTAATTCATTTATTGAATTTAATTTTTGATTATAAATATTCCATTTTTCATCATTAATTAGTCCAAGTTTTCTTCCATATTCAGTTAATCTTAACATAGCATTATCATGTCTTAATAATAATCTAAATTCAGCTCTTGATGTTAATAATCTATATGGTTCAGTAATACCTTTATTAATTAAATCATCTACTAAAACACCAATATATGCTTCATTTCTTTTTAAGATGAATGGTGATTTATTTTCAATTTTTAATACAGCATTTATTCCGGCAATTAGTCCTTGAGCAGCTGCTTCTTCATATCCACTTGTTCCGTTTATTTGTCCAGCAGTAAATAAATTTTCTATTATTTTACTTTCTAGTGACATATTTAATTGCATTGGATCAATGGCATCATATTCAATAGCATATCCATATTTAGTTATAATACAATCATGTAATCCTTCCATAGTATGAAGTAATTTTTTTTGAATTTCATGTGGCATTGTTGTAGAAAAACCACCTACATAGTATTCAATGTCATCGCTTCTTTCAGGTTCTAGGAATATTTGATGTCTTTCTTTATCATTAAATTTAACTACTTTATCTTCTATTGATGGACAATACCTTGGTCCTACACCTTTAATCATTCCACTATAAAGAGAACATTTATCTAAATTATCCATTATTATTTTGTGAGTTTCTTTATTAGTATATGTCAAATAACATGGCCATTGTTCATCTACTTTATAAGATGCTTTATAAAAATTACTAAATGTTAAAAGTTCATTGTCACCTAATTCGGGAGTCACTTCATTAAAATTAATTGAACTTTTAAGTATTCTTGGAGGAGTTCCTGTTTTTAATCTTATGATAGTTAAACCATTTTTTCTTAGTGATTCACTTAAAAACATAGAATTTTTTTCTCCATGTGGACCACCTTTATGACTTTCATGTCCACACATAATATCTGAGTTTAAATATGTTCCAGTTGTTAGAATTACTGCATCACTAAGTATTTTTTCGTTTTCTTCAGTTATTATTCCTTTTACACATGAATTTTCAACTATTAACTCTTTTGCAAATCCTTCTTTTAAATCTAAATTTTCTTGATTTTTTAAAGTGTTTAGCATTTCTTTAGGATAATTAATTTTGCATCCTTGAGCTCTTAATGATCTTACTCCTGGTCCTTTTTTTACATTCAACATTTTAATTTGTAAAAGTGTTTTATCAGCATTATAACCCATTTCTCCGCCTAATGCATCTATTTCTCTTACAACTATTCCTTTTGCAGAACCGCCTATTGAAGGGTTACATGGCATGTCAGCAACATTATTTAAATTTCCTGTAATTAATAATGTTTTTTTACCCATTCTAGCACTTGCTAATGCTGCTTCACATCCAGCGTGTCCTCCACCTACAACTATAATTTCATATTTCATATTAAAAAACCTACTTTCCTAGGCAGAATTTGCTAAATATCTCATCTAGTAATTCGTCTCTATATGTATTTCCAGTAATTTCTCCAAGAGTTTCCCACAAGGTTTTTACATTTATTTCTAATAAATCTACTGGAATATCTTTATCAACTTCTTCTTTTAATTCTTTTATTATTTCTAAACATTTTCTAAGTAATCCAATTTGTCTTGCATTAGATATATATGTATAATCAGAATTTGTTAAATCATTTAAATTAAATATTTCTATTATTTTATTTTTTAATAAATCTATTTTTGATTCATCCTTTGTATTGATTTTTATACTTTCAAATGATGATAGTTCAGGTATTTCTTGAATATTTAAATCATCTTTATTATAAACAACTAATACTTTTTTATCTTTTATTTTTGATAATACTTCTTTATCTTCTTTATCAAATTTTGTTCCTGAATCTACTACAAATAATATTAAGTCTGATTCATTGATTTTCTTTATACTTTTTTCTATTCCTATTGATTCAACTATTTCTGTTGTTTCTCTAATTCCTGCTGTATCAAAAAAATTAACTTCTATTCCTTGCAATAAAATATTTCCTTCAACTATATCTCTGGTAGTTCCTTTTACATCAGTAACAATTGCTTTTTCTTCTTTTAATAATTTATTTAATATACTGCTTTTTCCAACATTAGGTTTACCAACAATTGCAATATTGATTCCATTTTTTATTAATAAGCCATTTTTGCTTTCATCTAATAACTTATGAATTTCTTTTTCAACATAACTTGTTTTTTCTTTTATTAAATCACATGTTACAACTACAGCATCTTCATATTCAGGATAATCAATATTTACTTCTATATTTGCTATTAAGGATAAAATATTGTTTCTTAAGCCATTTATTTTATTTGATAATTCCTTGTCTACTCCTTTAATAGACATTTTTCGTGCATTATCTGTTTTTGAATTTATTAAGTCAGATACTGCCTCAGCTTGCATTAAATCTATTCTTCCATTTAAAAAAGCTCTTTTTAAAAATTCTCCTGGTTCAGCCATTCTTGCTCCATTACATAATAATAATTCCATTATTTTGTTAACGCATACTTTTCCACCATGAGTATTTATTTCAACTACATCTTCTGTTGTAAATGATTTTGGACTTTTAAATACAGATACTAATACTTCATCTATTTTTTCATTATTATCAATAATAAAACCATATGAAATAGTATTTGATTCTTTCTTTGTTAAGTCCCTATCAAATATCTTATTTACTATATCAACAGAATTTTCTCCACTTACTCTAATTACATTTATAGAACTTTCACCAACAAGTGTTGCTATTGCACAAATCGTATCTTTCATAAAAGTCCCCTTTCTTTCCACAAGATTATAGCACAATCAATATCAATTTACAATAAAAAAGAGCATTTCTACTCTTCTGTTTCAACATATTTAATAACAACACATCTATTTGGATCTTCTCCTTCACTTTCTGTTTCTATATGTTTAAAGTTTTGCAATGCAGAATGAACAACTCTTCTATCATATGCATTCATTGGATCAAGTTTTACATCAACTTTTGTTTTACTTACTTCTTTAGCAATTTGTTTAACTTTTTTTTCTAAAAAATAATTTTGTTTTTCTTTATAATTTTCTACATCTACAAATACGTTAACAAATATATCTAATTTATTTAAAATAGCTTGTCTAAGATATGTTTGCATTGAATCTAATATATGTCCTTTTTTTCCAATTAATACTGAATTATTTTGAGAATAAATTTCATATTTTATCTGTTTATCTCTTATTTTTGTTTCAATATTGGCATTAACATTTAAAGAATTTAATAATTCACGTAATAAGTCTTTTCCCAATTCAGCAACATCACTTAGTTTAACTACTTCTAGATTATATTTTTTTCCACTAAATAATCCACCTTTTTCTTCATATGTTCTTGTAACAATGTCTTCTTCTTTTACATTTAATTCTTCTAAAGCTTTTTCTAATAAATCTTTTTCACTTTTAGCTTGAAATTTATATTTTTCCATTATTTCTTCTTACCTTTCTTAATAATAATATTTTGTACAACTGTAAATCCATTAGATACTATCCAATATAATGCTATTGACATTGGTAAAGTGAATGAAACAATTGATACAAATATTAACATGAAATAACTCATCATCTTCATTTGTTTAACTTGTGCTTCATCTCCTGATACATTCATGTTCTTGAATGAAAAATATGTAGCAGCAATTATTAATACTATAACTATTACATACCAGAAGTTTCCAGATGTAATACCTTCTAATGGAGTTGTTCCTAAGTTATAAACTTTTAGAAAGTCATTTTCAAAGAATGCAGGTACTCTATATAATGCTTCTAAGAATGCAAAGAATATAGGTAATTGCAAGAATGAGAATAAGCAACTAGACATTGGATTTATATTATATTTTTTATAAATCAACATCATTTCTTGTGATTTCATCATTAAGGCATCTCTATCTTCTTTTCCTTGATATTTCTTTTCTAATCTTTGTAAATCTTTTTGAGCTTTTTGCATATTTTCATTCATATTGGCTGATTTTAATGATAAAGGTAATAATGCAGCTCTTAAGATAAATCCTACAATCATGATAGCTAATCCATTATTTTTAACTAGTAATCCTATTTTAACAATTACCCAAGCTAATGGTTTAACAAATAATGATGTCCATAATCCTTCATATCCTCCAGAATTTATTTTCAAATTCTTACATTGAGGCAAATTTTCATATTTAACAACTAATTTATCAGAATTTTCACTATATATCTTTTGTAATTCTTTTGTTTCTGGTTTACAAAGTATATTTGATACATATGTTTTTTGACTATTGTCTTCTTTATTTTCTATTGTAAAACGTTTAGTACATCCACATAATGAAAATAAAAGTAACATTATTATAACTATTTTTTTCTTCACTATTTTGTTCCTCCTAATAAGCTAATTAAACTTTCCCTCATTAAATTATAAGAAATATCTAATATAGCAGTCCTTAATATTATAACATAATCAGTAGAATTATTAAAATTATTTTTACTTATAATATCTTTAATTCTTCTTTTATATAAATTTCTTGTGTGAGCTTTTCCTATTTTTTTACTTACGCTAATACAATATCTATTATTTTCTTTATCATTTTTAACATAATATACAACAAAATACTTATTAATTACTTTTTTAGATTTCTTAATAACTTCTTGTATTTCTTCGTTTTTCCTTAATATAAATTTTTTATTCATATAAAACCTCGATAAAATTATTATATAAAAAAAATTACTTATTTTAAAGTAATTTAGTTATTTTGCTAATTCTTTTCTTCCTTTAGCTCTTCTTGATTTTAAAACGCTTGTACCTCTTCTAGATAAAAATCCAGATGTTTTTGCTTTTTTTCTATTGTTAGGTTGAAATGTTCTTTTCATGATAACCTCTCTTTCCTTTCGACTGACATAGATTATATAATATGAAATAAAAAATGTCAATAAATTTTGTTTCACATGTGATTATCTTTATGATTAGTTTATGATAATGTCTTAAGTAATGGCATTTGAAAATGTCTCTAATTTTAAAACCTGCTTCATTTTTTAAAGCAGGTTTTATATGACAACTTTTATTTTATTTATTTAATGATAAATATTCTATATCATTAAATGGAAAATGAATTTTAGGATAATTCTTCTTATATTTATTAAATAAATTTTTAACTTTTTTAGTTTCTTCTTCTTTATTATTGATAAAACCACCTATATAAAAATATCCAATATTGAATATGAAATATGGTTCTCCATATCCAAAACTCTCATTTTCACAATCATTAAAATAATGAATTTTTTTGACATAATACTTAATCAATACATTTTTGCCTTCAATCTTTTTTAAATCTTTAACATCATCAATTTTTATAAATTTCATTGTATTTGCTTCCATGTATTTTACTTATATAAAATGATATAAGTAAACATTTTCTTGATCTTCTTTCAACACATCCTCATATTTTTTTTTCAATGATAAAATAATTTTTATCTTCAAACTTCATCTTTATTCTCCACATAACTTTTTAAAAATTTTACAAATGTTTTTAGTATTGTAAATATTTATTGGTATTATATTAGTTATTGTATAATTTATCTAATATATAGTATATATCTTTTAATGAATAACCCATTTTTACTTGTGCAAAAAATAAACTTGATAAAACAATTAATGAATTATTTATAGTATCTTTTGTTGGTGAACCGATATTTTTAATCATTTCTATATTTTTATATCTATCCATTATCAATTTATTATATATTGAATAAAAATAACTATAGTATACTTCACTTCCATCTTTTTTAACAAATGTTTCATAGAACTTTGAATAAACTATATTTAAATAGTTATCATCACCATATTTTATCTCTGTTCCATCTGATTTAGTTATGAATTCTAATAAATTGCCATTTAATTTTATTTGATAATCATTTGAATTAAATGAACTTATATTCATATCAGAATTGTAGTTATACATTGAAAATATGTCTTCATTATTCATTATTATATTAAGCATAATTTTAATAAGTTTTAAATTTCTTTTAATATTTAAATCAATTTCTTTTTTATATAAGTGATGAATATATGATTTTAAGTTTTCTAATGTTATATCTTCTTCTGTTTGAACAATCGATAAAAATGCATATATATTTTTTATATAAAAATTTTTAAAATCTATTGGTTTATATTCACAATAAAATCCAATTAGATTAATTTGTGGTAAAAAAGGAATAACCCTTGAATATATTTCTTTTTTTAGTTCTTCATTTTCTGCGAATAAGTTAACTATTCTTTTTGCATTATTTATTTCTGATACATTTAATTCTAAAATTGAATTTTTATATATTTTATTTATTTTAATAGTTGAGTTAATTTTATTATCAATAATGAATTTAATTAAAATATTGCTGATTTTTTCAAGATTATCATCAAATACAGGTATATCCATTGTTATATCTGGAGTCGGACTATTATATTTGGTAAATTCCAAATTAATTTTATAAAAATAATCAAATTCCTTATATGAAAATCTTGCTTTACTTTCAGGTAAAATATTTAAAATATTATCAAATACTTTTTTAGTTAATATTGAAATATTTTTTTTATATTTTCTTACATCAATATTATATTTATAGCATTCATCAAAAAAGTAGTTCATATTTTTTTCTTTATAAACTATAAATAATTTTTTTAAAAAATTTTCTAGTGTTTCTTTTTGCTGCATATTCTCTTCTCCAAAAATATTATAACATAAAAATAAAATTATGTTAACTTGTTTTTTATATTTTTATGTTAACTTATCAACATTATTTCAACAAAATTATGTTAACTTATCAACAAATTGTTAACAAGTTAGTTTTTTTATAACCGTAAAAATTGTTGGGATTGTTAATAACTAAAATTTTCTCTTGTTTTTTACTAAAAAAGTTGTTTACAAATTGTTCTTAAATTGTTAATATAAATGTTAATAAATTTTTTTGATTTGACATTAATAAAAGTTGAATTATAATTTAATTAGAAACGTTATAGAAAGGACTGATTGTTTATGAATTTAGATGAAATTTGGAATAACTTTTTAGTAAAAATTAAGTCTAAAGTATCTTTAATGTCCTTTAACTATATATTTAAAGATCTTAAATTATATTCATACGAGAATAGTAAAGTTATAATAGTTTTACCATCTAATGAGTTATTACTTCAAAATATAACTAAAAACTATCATAATATTATAGAAGAAATAATGAATGATATAACTAATGATACTTGTGAAATTGAATATATATTTGATAAAGATGTTGATAAACTTCAAAAAAAGCAAGAAACAAAGAAAAAAACAACAATTGAAGAATGTGATGCAGAATTAGATAACATTAAAAATTACAAATATATAAGTAATTTTAATTCTAAATATACTTTTGATACATTTGTTGTTGGTGAATCAAATAAACTTGCTTATGGAACTGCATTGGCTGTAGCACAAAATCCGGGTAAACTTTATAATCCATATTTTATATATGCGAAAAGTGGTCTTGGAAAAACTCATTTAATGCATGCAATTGGTAATTATATAGTTGAACATTCAGATAAAAAGGTACTTTATATTACTGCTGAACAATTTACTAACGATTATAGAGCAATAATAAACGCTAAAAGTAAATATGATAATAATGTATCTTATTTGGAAGCATTTAGAGATAAATATAGAAATGTAGATGTACTTATGATTGATGATATTCAATTTTTAGAGAATGCAACTAAATCTCAAATAGAATTTACAAATACATTTAATACACTATATGATAATGAAAAACAAATAATTATAGCTTCTGATACATCGATAAATGATTATAAATACTTAGAAGATCGTTTAAAAACCAGATTTAGATGGGGATTAACTGAATCGATAAATCCACCTGAATTAGAACTAAAAAAAAATATAATTAAAAATAAAATAATGATTAATAATTATGATTTAGATATTAATGAAGAAGTAATTGATTATATAGCTAGCAATTGTGGAAGTGATATTAGAAATCTTGAAGGTGCTGTTATTAGAATAGTTGCATATAAAGCTGCATTTAATATTCCAGAGGTTACATTATCAATAGCGCAAGATGCTTTACAAGAATTTACTGGCAAAGTTGTTTATAAAACAAATTCAGTAGGTAAAATAATTGATATAGTAAGTAAATACTATAATTTAGATTCAACTATATTAAAAGGAAAAATGAAAAAGAAAAACATAGCTGATGCCAGAAATGTTGCTATATATTTAAGTACAATGATGACCGAAGAAAGTTTAGAACGTATAGGTTTAGAGTTTGGAGGTAGAGATCATTCAACAATAATATATGCTAGAGATAAAATTTCTCAAGAATTGAAAACAAATGCAAAGTTGAAAGAAGAAATTAAAATATTAAAAGAAAAAATTTGTGAATAAGTTCTTTATTTATTAACAATTCAACAACAATAAAATTTTTGAAAAGTAAGGTTTTATCTTATAATAAATAAGTTATCAACAAAATTAACAGTCTATAATAATATTAATTAACATAATAATAAGGAGGAATGAAAAAATTATGAAAATGATAATAGACAAAAATGTTTTATTAAACAGTTTAAATTCTGTTAGTAAAGCATTATCTACAAGAAATATTATTCCAGTTTTAAATGGAATAAAGTTTGAATTAACTAAGGAAGGATTATATTTAACAGCTACTGATAATGACATTACTATTCGATCTTTTATTAATAAAAAAGATATAATAAGTATTGATGAAATAGGAATTACAATTATATATGGTAAATCTTTGTTAGAAATTATTAGAAGATTACCAAATGGAAATATCGTCATAGAAAATTTTGAAAACAATGAAGTTTCATTTAAGACTGATAATTCTATATATAGTTTTAACTGTTTTATGGTTGAAGATTTTCCTAATATTAATTTAGATGAAGCTAAATCACCTATTTCTATATCAAGTATGAAGTTTAAAGAAATTATTAACAAGACTTCATTTGCATGTTCTTTACAAGAGAGTAGACCAATATTAACTGGTGTTAACATTAAAATTCAAGGTGATATATTTGATTGTACTGCAACTGATTCATATAGATTATCTAAAGTTAGTTATAAATTAGATAATATTTGTGAAGAAAATGTTAATATAGTAATACCTGCTAGAAATATAAATGAACTTGTTAAAACAATTGATGATGATTTTGATATGCAAATTCATGTATTTCCTAATAAAGTAATATTTAGATTTGGTAATTTAGTATTTCAATCTTCATTATTAAATGGATCTTATCCAAATACTGATAATTCAATTGCTAAAGAATTTAAATATGTTATTAAAACTAATTTGAAAGATTTTTATTCAACATTAGATAGAGCTTCTTTATTAACTCAATCTAAAGATAAAAATATTATTGATATGGAATTAAATGAAAATACATTAGTAATTAAAGCTTCAAGTTTGGAAATGGGTAAGGTTGAAGAAAAATTAAATGTAAAAAATGAAACAAACAATAATATTAAAATTTCATTTAGTGCTAAATACATGTTAGATGCTTTAAAGATGTTTACTAAAGATGAAATATATATATTATTAAATGGAGAAATTAATCCTATAATATTAAAAGAAATAGATAATGATGAATTAATTGAATTAATACTTCCTATGAAGACATATTAAAATTGATTAAATTACTATTGAAGATTACTGAAAAGTAGTCTTTTTTTGTGCTTTAATTATTAAATGTGCAATTAAATAAGCAAAATTTTGATTTTTTATTTAATTTCGACATAATTCGACAAATTTCGACAATAGTAGTGTGATATGATAGCAATCAATATTTCAAAGGGGGAAAGAAAAATGGAATATGAAATTAATTATGATACACAAATATTGTTACCAATAGGAAAGGAAAAAGCTAAAATAATCGAGGATGATTGTGAATATAGTGTTGATAATTCATGTCTTCAAGTTTTAGAACATAGTTGTGAATATTTTGGTAGTTCATTGCAAGGGAGAAAAGACGGAACAAAAAAATTACTAGGTATTACACATAAAGCTCCAATAATTGTTGAAGAAAGTAGAAAAATAATATTTTTTCCAACAACATCGCCGGAAAAAGAAGAGTGCATTTGGATAAACCTTGATAAAATAGATAAATACTATAAGAAAGCAAATAAAACATCAGAAATCTTATTTAAGAATGGTGATAAAGTAGAATTTGATGTATCAATTGGATCTTTAACCAACCAAATTTTAAGAGCAACAAGATTAAAATTTATTTTAGAAGAAAGAATTAATAAAAAAGATAATTAAAATGAAAATTATCTTTTTTTAAATGTCTAAATATGCTATAATTATATTAACGTGTAGGAGTACCTAAAAATATTAAAATTAAAAATAAGGGGGTTAAATGATTTAGAAAATGAATATTACGAAAATTGAATTGATAAATTTTAGAAATTATAAAAAAATAGTTCTTGATAATTTTTCTAATCTAAATATTCTTATTGGAACAAATGGAATTGGTAAAACCTCTATATTAGAAGCAATATATTTAGGTAGTTTAGCAAAGACTTTTAAAACAAATAATGAACTTTCTTTAATAAGAAATAATGAAGATTTTTTAAAAATAAAAATATATTATTTTGATTATGGTCCGAAAAAAAACTTAGAATTATATTTAGATTCAAAAGGAAAAAAGACAAAGATTAACTCGAAAATACAGAGAAAACTAAGTGATTTTATATCTCAATATAGAATTATATTATTGTCACCTGATGAGTTAAAACTTATTAAATCTTCTCCAAGTATTAGAAGAAATTATCTAAATATTCAGTTATCTCAATTAAATAAAGAATACATTTATTATTTAAATAATTATAATAACTTGATAAAAAATAAAAACGATTTTTTAAAAAAAATGATGTTTAATGGAAATTTAGATCAAAGATATTTAGATATTGTTGATGAAAAAATAGTTGCAGAAGGATTAAAAATATATCAATATAGAAAAAATTATATTGATGAGATTAATTCTTATATAAATGAAATATTTAAAAAATATAAGGATAAAAATGAAATTAAAATTGAATATGAATCTGATTATAAAATAAATGATAAAGATAAATTATTAAAAGAATTAAAGAGATTAAGAAATAAAGAAATTAATATTGGTATGACATCTTTTGGTGTTCATAGGGATGATTATGTTTTTTATCAAAATGGTAATAATGCTAAGGAATATAGTAGTCAAGGTATTCAAAAGTTGATTGTTTTGGCTATGAAGTTATCTGAGGTTAAAATATTTATAGAAAAGTATGATATTAAGCCGATTTTGCTTCTTGATGATTTATTTAGTGAATTGGATGAAAAAAATAAAAATAATATATTCAAATCGCTTAATAATGACATTCAAGTATTTATTACAACAACAGATTTAAAAAATATAAATAAAAATATTGTATTAAAATCGAAAGTATATAATTTAGATGAAAGGGTGAAGTAAATGAATGATGATTATGGAGTAAATGATATACAAGTATTAGAAGGATTAGAGGCAGTAAGAAAAAGACCTGGTATGTACATTGGTACTACTGATGTTAAAGGATTACACCATTTAGTATGGGAAATTGTTGATAACTCAATTGATGAAGCATTAGCTGGATATTGTAATAATATTGAAATAATAATTAATAAAGACAATTCAATAACAGTTAAAGATGATGGACGTGGGATTCCAGTTGGAGTTCATCCTAAGACAGGAATATCCACTGTAGAAACAGTTTATACTGTATTACACGCTGGAGGAAAATTTGGTGGAGGTGGATATAAAGTATCTGGTGGTCTTCATGGTGTTGGTGCATCAGTAGTTAATGCGCTATCTAAATGGGTTACAGTTACAGTTTATAAAGGCGGAAAAATATATGAAGCAAAGTTTGAAAATGGTGGAAAAACAGTTCAAAATTTAACTGTTATTGGAGATTGTAATGAGAATAGAACTGGAACAACTGTTTCATTTAAACCAGATCCAGAAATATTTGATACAGATATATATGATTACGAAACTTTAAAAACTCGAACAAGAGAACTTGCATTTTTAAATAAAGGATTAAGACTTACTTTAAGAGATGATAGAGATGAAGAAGATACTCAAGGTGAAATATTCTTATATGAGGGTGGAATTAGTGAATATGTTAGATTTATTAATCAAGGAAAAACTCCCTTGCATGAAAAAATAATTCATCTAAATGGTGAGAAAAATGATGTTTGGTTTGAGGTTGCACTTCAATATAATAGTGGATATTCTGACAATATATATTCATTTGTTAACAATATTAATACACATGATGGTGGTACTCATGAAGATGGTGTTAAAAGAGCTTTAGTTAGAACAATTAATACTTATGCTAGAAAATATAATATATTAAAAGATAAAGATGAAAATTTAAAAGAAGATGATGTTAAAGAAGGATTAACAATGATTATTTCTTGTAAGCATCCTAATCCTCAATTTGAAGGACAAACTAAAGGTAGACTTGGTAATTCTGAAGTTAGATCTTTAGCAGATTCTGTTTTTTCTGAAGGATTTAGTCAATTCTTACTAGAAAATCCTGATGAAGCTAAAATAATAGTAAATAAAGCTATTTTAGCTCGTAATGCTAGAATGGCTGCTAAAAAGGCACGTGAAGCTACAAGAAAAACGGATTTAACAACTACAAATTTTTTTGGTAAGTTGTCTGATTGCAAGAGCAAGGATCCTAGTGTTAGTGAAATATTTATAGTCGAGGGAGATTCAGCCGGTGGATCTGCTAAAAAAGGAAGAGATTCTATGACACAAGCAATTCTTCCATTAAGAGGTAAAATATTAAATGTAGAAAAAGCAAGACTTGATAAGGCATTAGGAAATGAAGAAATTAAAACTATAATAACTGCTTTTGGTACTGGAATTGGTGAATATTTTGATTTATCTAAATTAAGATACGATAAAATTATTATAATGACCGATGCTGATGTAGATGGTGCACATATTAGAGTATTGCTATTAACATTATTCTATAGATTCTTTAAACCAATTGTTCAAGCGGGACATGTATATGCTGCTCAACCACCATTATTCAGAGTAATGCATGGTAAAACAAGAAAGTATACTTTGGACGAAAAAGAAAAAGATGAATATTTAGCATCTTTACCCGAAAATGTAAGAAGCCGTGCTGAAATAGCACGTATGAAAGGTTTAGGAGAGATGGATGCAGAAGAATTAAATGAAACAACAATGGATATAAATAAAAGAGTTTTACGAAAAATCACTGTTGATGATTGTATTGCTGCAGATGCTATATTTGAGAAATTAATGGGTGATGAAGTAGAACCTAGAAGAGAATTTATTGAACAAAATGCTCAATTTGTTCAAAATTTAGATATATAGGAGGTAAAGAATGGATAATAATGAAAATGTTGATAATTCACAAGTTATTAACAATGAAAATGATTTTTCTGGCACATTTCATGAGAGAGATAGTCATAATGTAAATAATATAGTAGATGAAGTTAAAAGTTCTTTCTTAGATTATTCAATGAGTGTTATTACATCTCGTGCTATTCCAGATTTAAGAGATGGATTAAAACCAGTTCACAGAAGAATTCTTTGGTCTATGTATGAGGAAGGAAATACTCCTGATAAACCTCATAGAAAATCTGCAACAACTGTTGGTAATGTTATGGGACACTATCATCCACATGGTGATAGTTCTATTTATGAAGCAATGGTTCGTTTGGCTCAAGATTTTAGTCAAAGATATATGTTAATTGATGGACATGGAAACTTTGGTAATATAGAAGGTGATGGAGCTGCTGCTTATCGTTATACCGAAGCAAGATTATCTAAGATTTCTCTTGAATTGTTAAGGGATATTAATAAAGATACAGTTGATATGGATGATAATTTTGATGTTACAAGAAAGGAGCCTAAAGTTTTACCTTCTAGATTTCCTAATATTTTAGTTAATGGTTCAATGGGTATTGCTGTAGGTATGGCTACTAATATTCCTCCACATAACTTAAGAGAGGTTATTGATGGATGCATTGCTTATATTGAAAATCCCGATATAGATGTTCTTGGTTTAATGAATTATATAAAGGGTCCTGACTTTCCAACAGGTGGTATAATTCTTGGAAATTCTGGTATTAAAAAAGCATATGAAACAGGTAGAGGAAGTATTACAATAAGAAGTAAAGCAACCATTGAAGAACATAATAATCATAATTGTATAGTTATTTCAGAAGTTCCTTATGGAGTTAATACCATGGAGTTAAAGAATAAAGTGGCTGAATTGGTTCATACAAAGGTAATTGATGGAATATCTGATTATCATACTGATTTAAAAGATGGAGTTAAGATTACAATTACTTTAAAAAAAGATGCTAATCCACAAGTAGTTTTAAATAATTTATATAAGCATACTTCTTTTCAAGTAAATTATGGAATTATTTTTCTTATGTTAGATGGTTTAACTCCTAGAACGCTTGGATTAAAAGATATTATTTCAAAGTATATTGATCACCAAAAGGTTGTTATTATTAGAAGAACTAAGTTTGATTTGGCAAAAGATGAAAAAAGAGTACATATTTTAAATGGTTATAAGATTGCTCAAGATAATATTGATGAAGTAATAAAAATTATTAAACAAGCCAAAAATGATGACGAAGCTAAAGCTAATTTAATGGAAAGATTTGGATTAGATTTAATTCAATCTGAAGCTATTTTAGAACTAAAATTAAGAAGATTAACTGGTCTTGAAAGAAGTAAGATAGAAGAAGAATTGGCTAGTTTATTAAAGGAAATAGATGAGTTAAAAGCAATATTAGCTTCTGAACAAAAAGTATTAGAAATTATTAAAAATGAAATGCTAGAAATACGAAATAAATATGGTGATGATAGAAGAACTGAAATTGATATGACAGCTGTTGAATACATTGAAGATGAGTCATTAATCCCTCAAGAGGAAATAATAGTAACTTTAACAAATAAGAATTATATTAAAAGAATTCCTAAGGATACTTATAAGGTTCAACATAGAGGTGGCGTAGGTGTTAAGGGTATGACTACAACTGATAATGATTTTGTTGAACAGTTAATCTCATTAAATACACATGATGATATCTTGTTCTTTACCAATAAGGGTAAGGTTTATAGATTAAAAGGATATAAGATTCCTGAATATTCTAGAACTGCTAAAGGTCTTCCAATTGTTAACTTATTACAATTAGAGAAAGATGAAAAAATAAAAACAGTTATTAAAATATCTACCAAAGAAGATTTTGCAAACAAATGTTTGTTATTTACAACTAAAAATGGATTAATTAAGCGAACTGCAATTGCTGAATTTGAAAATATTAGACAAACAGGTAAAATTGCTATTACTTTAAAAGATGATGATGAACTTATTTCTGTAAAAATGACATCAGGTAATGATCAAGTTCTTATTTGTTCATCTAAAGGAAGAATGGCTCGATTTAATGAAAATGAGATTAGAATTATGGGAAGAACAGCTTCTGGTGTTAGAGGAATAAATTTAACTGATGACATATGTGTTGGAGCTGAAATATCTGAACTTGGTAAATCATTATTGGTAGTTACTGAAAATGGATATGGCAAAAAGACTGCAATTGAAGAATATAGAGAAACAAAACGTGGAAGTAAAGGTGTTAAAACTTTAAATATTTCAGAAAAAAATGGTAATATCGTTGGATTTAAGTCTACCGATGATAATAAAGATTTAATGATTATTACAAATGATGGTGTTGTTATTAGAATGGATGTTAAATCTATTTCTACAATGGGTAGAGTTACAAAAGGTGTAAGACTTATAAATTTAAAAGATAATAATAAGGTTGCATCAATTTCTATTCTTGATAAGGAATTGGAAGATGAAAATGAAAATGATTCTTCTAATAATGAAAATATAGAACCTTTTAATGATGAGAATGAGTAATCATTCTCTTTTATGTTCCACGTGGAACAATTATTTCCCAGGAAATAAAAAATGGTAAAAAATATTTCCCGGGAAATATTTTTTTATGTTTCACGTGAAACATATTGTTGATAAGTTATTTTTTAATTTTATATTTTAAATCGAAATAGTATATTTATTTGTTGTTATATAGCTTGATGAGTTTTATTGTTCATTCTATTTTTAATAATATTTTAATTGTTTATAATGTAATGTTTCACGTGAAACATAATGTTGATAACTTGTATTTGAATTATTATAACTTTTAATTTTTAAATTGTTATTTATTCATTAATTTATTTTTAGTATTTTATTCTATTGTTTCACGTGAAACATGTGTTGATAAATAATAAAAATATGATATTTATAAATAATTTACATGATAATAAGAATTTATTTTTTTCTATCAGTTTTATTTTTTTATGTTACACGTGAAACATATTGTTAATAAGTTGTTTATTTTAAATATTTATTTTTAAATTGAGCCGATATATTATATATAAATTTATTTTTCAATGTATTTTAGTGATTATTTATATGTTTTTATAAAATTAAAACTGTTGATTTCTAATGTTCCACGTGAAACATAATGTTGATAACTTATTTTACTTTAATTTATAATTCAAATCAAAAAAGTATATTTCGATTATTATATTTTTCGATGTGTTTTATTATTTATTTTATTTTATAATAATATTTTAATTGTTTATAATGTAATGTTTCACGTGAAACATATTGTTAATAAATTCAAAATTTTTAAAAAATGTAGAATTTTTCCTTGATTTTGCATTTATTTTATAGTAAAATTTATTTGTGCAACAATATGCGCATGAATCAGGTCAGAATCGGAAGATAGCAGCCTTAAGTGTAATTATTGTGTGCACTTTTTTAATGGGGTAAGAATGATTGAAGAAATGTTAAAAAAATTAAATTTAAAAGCAATAAAACATGGTGATGTACCTGTTTCTTGTATAATTACCAAAAATGATAAAATTATTGCATCTTCTTATAATAAAAAAAAGAAAAACAATGATCCTTTAGCTCATGCTGAAATTTTAGCTATAAGAAAGGCATGTAAAAGGCTTAAAACTAATAATTTATCTGATTGCAAATTATATGTTTCATTGATGCCCTGTAATATGTGTAGAGATGTTATAAATGAAGCTAGAATTAAGAATGTATATTATATTTTAGATAGTGAAAAAGTAGTTAATGATACAACTAAATATTTTAAATTTTCTACAAGTTTTCAACAATATTTTGAAAATGAACTTAAAAAATTTTTTAGTGATAAAAGGTAGTAAAAATAGTTGGTTTTTGCTATAATATTTTAAGGAGGGTTTATGAGCAATTATATATCATTATATCGTAAATATAGACCTAAAACTTTTTCTGATGTTGTAGGTCAAAAAGTAACTATTGAGATACTAAAAAATAGCATTTCTAATGGTAAAATTAATCATGCTTATATATTTAGTGGTCCTAGAGGTACTGGAAAGACTAGTATTGCAAAAATTTTTGCAAAAGCAATCAATTGTTTGCATAATTCTGATGGAGATTTATGTGAAAAATGTGAAGTGTGCATGTCAAATTCTGAAAATAATATTGACATTATTGAAATAGATGCTGCCAGTAATAATGGTGTGGACGAAATAAGAGAAATTAGAAATAGTGCAAAACTGTTACCTGCTAATTTGAAATATAAAGTTTATATTATTGATGAAGTTCATATGTTATCTACTAGTGCTTTTAATGCTTTACTAAAAACGCTTGAAGAACCTCCTGGACACGTTGTATTTATTTTAGCTACAACTGAGTTTAATAAGATACCTGCTACTGTTATTTCAAGATGCCAGAGATTTGATTTTAAGAAAATAAAAAAGAGTGAAATTATTGATAGGTTAAGGTATATTTTAGATAAGGAAAATAAAAAAATTAATGATGATATTTTACCTTTAATTGCTAAGCTATCTGATGGTGGTCTTAGAGATGCCATTAATATGCTTGATCAGGCTTTGTTACTTAATAAAGAAGATATAACTGAAGATGATTTATATAATTTAATTGGTGAATTTAAATCTGATTCTATTAACCAATTTCTTCATTCTATGGTTAATGGTGATATAAAAGATACTTTATGTAAACTTGATAATTTTTATGATGATGGTAAAAATTTAATTAATCTTTGCAGCAAGTTACAGTTACTAGTTAAAGATTTACTAATAAATAATAATACTAGAAACTATTTTTCTTCTGATTATACTAGAAAACTAGATGAATTTAATTTTTTAGATAGTGAAGAAGTGTTAAAAATATCTAATTTGTTATTTAATTTAAGTATTGATCTTAAAAAAGGAAATAATCAAAAAATGGTTTCTGAAATATATTATATTGAGATTTGTTTACTATTTGTTTCTGAAAATGATAATAAATCAAAAATTATTTCTAAAAAGAAGAATATTGATGATAATTCAATTAATAATGATGAAAGCAGCACAAAGGATATTAAAAATATTAATGATACTATTATTTTCAATAATACAGAAAACAGTGTAAATGAAACTGATAATATTGATGGAGAAAATAAAAAAATTATAATTAATAATGCATTTTATGGTGCAAATAAAGAAATCAAAACTATGTTTCTTGAAAATTATAGTAAATTAAAGGATTATATGTTTAAAAAAGAATATACAAATATAATAAATTTACTAGAAAAATCAATTCCTCAAGTTGTTTCAGATAATTCTATAATATTTTCTTTAAAAAATAATTTTGAAGTTATATTATTTGAAAAAAATGTTTCTGAAATACAAAAATTATTAAAATTAATATATAAAAAAACATATGATGTAGTTGCCTTAAGTGATAAAGAATGGGAAATTGAAAAAAATGATTATATAAAAAAATATAAAAATGGTGTAAAATATAGTTACATAGATAAAAAAGAAGTTAAAATTGGAAAAAAAAGTACAGTTTTAAAAAATAATTTAGATAATATATTTGGTGAAGATCTTGTAAAGGAGGATTAGGAGAAAAGTATGAATATACAAGCAATGATGGCTCAAGCCAAAAAAATACAAGGAGAAATAGAAAGAGGAACAAAAGAAATAGAACAAACTATTTATAAATATGAAAATGAAAATATTTTGATTGAAACGTCTGGTAAAAATGAAGTTAAAAGAATAGAAATTAAAAATGATGATATTTTAGAAGATAAGGAATTATTAGCTGATATATTAACTGTTGGAATTAATAATACTTTAGAACAAGTTAAAAAGGATAAAAATAGTAAGTTAGGAAAATATACTAATGGTCTTGGAGGACTATTTTAATAAATGGCACTTCCAAAAAGCTTTTCTGAATTAGTTAATAATTTAACATTATTACCTGGAGTTGGCGAAAAAACAGCTGAAAGGTATGTTTATGCCTTGTGTGATAAAGAGAATGATGAAGTAGAAAATTTAGCTAATGCGTTGGTGAATTTTAAAAAGAATATTAGAAATTGCAAAATATGTGGATGTTTAAGTGATACTGATGAATGTGATATTTGTTTGGATAAATCTAAAAATAATGATACTATATGTGTTGTTGAAGATTCTAAAAGCGTATTTTTTATTGAAAAGACTGGTAAGTATAATGGTAAATATCATGTTATTAATGGTTTGATATCTCCTATTGATGGAATTAATCCAGAGGATTTAAATATCGAATCATTAATTAATAGAATTAACGCTGGTGTTAAAGAGATAATTATTGCGTTAAACCCTTCAATTGAAGGAGAAGTCACATCATTATATATACAAAAAATTTTAGAAAAATATGATGTTAAAGTATCTAGGCTTTCTTATGGTATACCAATGGGTGGAGATATTGAATATTTAGATCCAATTATGATTTCTAAAGCATGGGACGATAGAAAGGTTATATCATAATATTTTCTCTCATAAATTTATATGAGAGGTTTTTTATGATAATAGGTGTAATTAAAAGAATAGTTTTTGCTATTTGTTTGCTTTATACAGTAAATATTTTTATTACTAAGATGGGAAAGATGGTTCCAATTAATATTTATACTATAATCATTACATATTTTTTTGACTTTTTTGGAATTATAGCTATAATATACTTGAAATATTATTGTTAGAGGAAAAGGTATGTTAGATAAATTTAGGGATTATTTTGATTTGATGTTTAATGAAAATAAGTTAGCACATTCTTTTTTGATTGGTAACGTTATTTTTGATGATATAAAAAATGATTTAAATGAAATAATTAAAAAGATTTTTAATAAAGATAATATAAACATTGAATCTAATTCAGATATTTACATACTTAAAAATGATGAAGGTATTATTAGTAAGGATGATGTTAAAAATTTATTGGAAGAAATATCTACAACATCTCAATTTAACAATAATAAAGTTTACATAATAGACGGTGTAGAAAAATTAAATGACTATGCTGATAATGCTTTGTTAAAGACTTTAGAAGAACCACAAGCCAACATCTATGCTTTTTTGATAACTAATAATATTAATGCTGTAAAGCCCACTATTTCAAGTAGATGTCAAAAACTATATTTAAATAGCGATTGTGATAAAACTGACACTTTTACTGATGAGGAAAAGGAACTGTCTATTGATATTATTGAATCTGTAGAAACTGATGGTATAAAAAGTATTGGTAGATATAGTAAAATTTATACTAAAATTAATGATAGATTATTTTTTATAAATATTTTAAAATGTATATTGAATTATTATTATTTGTCGCTTAAAATTAAATGTGGAAATGGCAAGGGAGAAGAACTTGAATATTTAAAAAAATCTGATATTGTTACTTTGGCTAAAAAAATTATTGTAATTAATAATACAATTGGTAGATTGAGTAGTTATTTAAATAAGAATTTATGTATTGATAGGTTTATTATAGAGATGTGGAGATGCAATGTATGAAATTAGTTGGTGTTGAATTTAAAAAAAATGGAAAACAATATACTTTTAATGATGATGATTTACCTTTAAAAGAAGGAGATAGGGTTATTGTTAATACTGAACGTGGATTACAGTTTGGTGTTGTTTCTACATTATATGGTGAATTGAATGATAATAAAGAACATGCTAATGTAGTTAAAATTGCAAATGATAAAGATGAAAAACAAAATGAAAAAAATTTAAAGGATGCTAAAAAATCTATTGAAAAGGCTCAATCTTTGGCAAATGAGTTAAATTTAGATATGAAGTTTTTAGATGCTTATTTTACTTTTGATAGAAAACAATTAGTTTTGCAATTTTTGGCTGATAATAGAATAGATTTTAGAGATTTAGCCAAAGGATTGGCTGCTATATATAAAACAAGAATTGAATTAAGACAAGTTGGAGTTCGTGATAAGGCAAAAGAAATTTCTGGTATTGGTCCATGTGGAAGAAAAATTTGCTGTTCTAGTTTTTTAAGAGACTTGGATTCAGTAGGAATTTCACAAGTTAAAAATCAAAATCTTGCATTAAATCCTTCTAAAATAAATGGATTATGTGGAAGACTTTTATGTTGCCTAAAATATGAAGACGAGTTATACCAAGAATATAGAAAAGATTTGCCAGAGGTTGGTGATAAATTAGAAGTCGATGGAGAAAGTGCAACTGTTATATCTATTGATATTCCAAGAAGAAAGTATGTTGCTATGACTGAAAAAAATAATAAAGTTGAAAAGTATGTTCCATTTAAAAATATAGATAAAAAGAGTGGTAGCAATAATGGAAGAAAAAGTAATAAATGATTTAGTGTACTATGATAATTTAAAGATAGTTCAAAATAAGAATTATTTTAACTTTAGTTTGGATTCTGTTTTACTTCCAAACTTTGTTTTTCTAGGTCAAAAAACTAAAATGATATTAGATTTATGTACTGGAAATGCACCTATTCCTTTGATTTTATCTATTAAAACTAATGCTAAAATATATGGTGTTGAAATACAAAAAGATATATATGATATGGCTCTTGAAAGTGTAAAAATTAATAATTTAGAAAATAAAATTGAAATAATTAATGATGATGCTAAGAATATAATAAATAGGTTTGAAACTGATACTTTTGATGTTATAACTTGTAATCCGCCATATTTTAGGTGTATAGATACTAGTTTAAAAAATGATAATAACATTAAATCTATAGCAAGACATGAAATAATGATTGAACTAGAAGATGTAATTAAAATAGCTAAGAAATTATTAAAAAATGGTGGTTCTTTATGTATTGTTCATAGAACTGATAGATTAATTGAGATTATTGAAACTATGAGAAAACATAATATTGAGCCAAAGAGATTACAATTTATTTATCCTAAAAAAGAAAGTGAATCTAATTTAATTTTAATAGATGGAAAGAAAAATGGAAATGTTGGTCTTAAAGTGTTAGCTCCTTTGTATGTGCATAATGATGATGGGAGTTATACAAATGAGGTTTTAAAAATATTTGGGAAGTGATTATTATGAAACAAAAAAGTTATGAAGAAAGTGAATATGGAAAATTATATTTAATTCCTACTCCTATTGGAAATTTAGATGATATTACAATAAGAGCTATAAATACTTTAAAAATGGTTGATTTGGTATTTGCTGAAGATTCTCGTGAAGCTTTAAATTTATTGAAGTATTTGAATATTTCTAAAAAAGTAGAATCATGTCACAAATATACTGAAATGCAACATAAGGATAGAATAATTAAATTATTAAAAGAAGGAAAAAATATTGGGTATGTGACTGATAGAGGTACTCCTTTGATTAGTGATCCTGGAAATATAGTTGTTGACTATGCTATTAATGAAGGAATAAGTGTTATTGCGCTTCCAGGTCCGAATGCTTTATTGCCCGCTATTAATATGTCTGGAGTTAGTAATGAAAGGTTTCTTTTTTATGGTTTTTTAAATAGTAAGGAATCAATTGCTAAAAGTGAATTAGTTGATTTAAAGGAAGAAAAGTTTACACTTATTTTTTATGAATCTCCTCATAGAATAGAAAATACTTTAAAATTGATGTATAGTGTATTGGGAGATAGAAAAATTGCAATAGTTCGTGAAATATCTAAACTACATGAAGAGGTTATTCGAGATAATATATCTAATATTATTAAAATATCAAATAGTTTAAAAGGTGAAATGGTAATTGTAGTAAGTGGATATGTGCCTATGGAAGATAATAATGATTATATGATGTTAATTAATAACTTGGTTAAAAAAGGTTATTCTAAAAGGGATGCTATAAAAGAAATTGCTGAAGAATATAGTGTAAGTAAAAATAAATTATATAATATGTTTAAGGAGGAGTAATATGAAATTGGTCGTTGGTCTTGGTAATCCAGAAAAAAAATATGAATTTACTCGTCATAATTGTGGCTTTAGAGCAATAGATTATTATGCATCAAAAAATAATCTAACTTTTAAGAATAAATTTAATGGATTTTATGTTGAAACTATTGTTAATAATACAAAACTAATTTTATTAAAACCTCAAACATATATGAATTTGTCTGGAGAGAGTGTAATTAAGTTTGTTAATTATTATAATATTAGTATTGAAGATATATTAGTTATTTATGATGATGTTGACTTTGAAATAGGTAAGTTTAAATTGAGACGCGGTGGTAGTTCTGGTGGACATAATGGTATTAATAATATTATTGATTTGTTAGAAACTCAAAATATCTCAAGATTAAGAATTGGAATTTCTAAAAATAGTATTCCATTAATGGATTATGTTTTAGGAAAATTTAGTAATGATGAAAATGAAAAAATAGAATCTATATTGCCAATAATATCTAATATTATTGATGATTTTACTGTACATAATATAGATGAATTGATGGAAAAATATAATAGAAATGAATAATGAGTTATGTTTAAAATTATTTAATTTTGATGTAGATAAGGTTAATAAAATATCTATTAATAAGAATGAAATATATAATCAACTATTGTTATATATGTTTTTTAAATGTAATAAAAGTATTCTTTTGGTAATGCCTACATTAAATGATGCTACTATAGTATATAATGATTTAAAAAATTATATTGATGATGTTTATTTATTTCCAGAAGATGACATAATAACAAAAAAAGCTATAGCTAGTAGTCCTGAATTATTATTTATGAGAGCAAATATTTTAAATAAAATGGGAGATGAATCTAATAAAATAATAATTGTTCATTTAAATAGTTTTATTAAAAAGTTACCAGAACCAAATGATTTTAAAAATAAAAAAATAAAATTATCTATTGGTTCTAAACTTGAAAGAGATAGTTTTATTAGAAAATTAATTAGTATAGGATATAAAAAGGAGAGTATGGTTTATGATACTTCTGACTTTTCTGTACGCGGATTTGTAATTGATATATATCCAATTAATGAAGAAAATCCTATTAGAATTGAATTATTTGATGATGAAATAGAGAAAATAAAGTATTTTGATCCTATGACTCAAAAATCTATTAGTGAAATAAATGAGATAGTTATTAATTCTATTAAAGATGATTTTGGTGATAATAATTCTTCTATTAGAGATTATTTAAATAATGGTATAGTTGTTTTCTCTGATTATAATCAAATACTTGAACAAGAAAAGATGATAATACCTCAAGTTAAATATTTAGGAATAGAAGATGATATTTTTAAATTAAAGGAATTAACTTTAAAAAATGATAAATATATAGATACAATTAATAATAGAAATTATGATATTAAAATAGAGGCAAAATCTATTGATAAATTTAATTCTAATAAAGAAAAATTTTATAATGATATTAATTCTCATGATTCTTTTGTATTTACTAAAAACGAACATTTATTTAAAGATTTAGTAAAGTATTGTAAAAATGCAAAAATTGAAAAAAACACATTAAATCATGGTTTTGTGTATGATAATATTTATTATTTTTCAGAATATGATTTATATGATGCATATATTAGAAAAGAATTAGGTAGTGATAAAGTATATGGTAACAAGATTTCGTCAATTGACAGTATAAAAGTTGGAGATTATGTTGTTCATAGAAAATCTGGCATAGGAATTTATAGAGGAATTACTACTATTGAAAAAAATGGGTTAAAGAGAGATTATATTTTAATTCAATATAAGGGTGACGATAAACTTTATATGCCTGTTGAAGATATTTCTAAATTATACAAGTATTCTGCTAAAGAAGGAGCTCATCCTACAATTAACAAATTAAATAGTGTGGAGTGGACCAAAACTAAACTTAGAATAAAAGAAAGAATTAAAAATATAACAGGTGAATTACTAAAAATTTATAAAGAAAGAAATAAAGCAACGATTACTCCATTTGCACATGATGATGAAAATCAAATTTTATTTGAAAATGAATTTGAATATGAAGAAACAACTGATCAATTAAAAGCTATTAATGATATAAAAAAGGATTTAGAAAAATCTAGGCCTATGGAAAGACTTTTATGTGGTGATGTGGGCTATGGTAAAACAGAAGTCATTTTTAGAGCAATGTTTAAAACTGTAATGAATAATATGCAAGTTGCTTACTTATGCCCAACAACATTATTATCTCATCAGCAATATGATTCTGCTTTAAAAAGATTTAAAAATTATGGCGTTAATATTGATTTAATTAACAGGCATTTTTCTAATAAGCAAGTTCAAGAAAAATTAAAGAAATTAAAAGAGGGTAAGACTGATATAATATTTGGTACGCATAGATTATTAAGTAATGATGTTGAATTTAAAAATTTAGGATTGTTAGTTATTGATGAAGAGCATCGTTTTGGTGTGGAGCAAAAAGAAAAAATTAAGAAACTTAAATCTAATGTTCATGTTTTATCTGTATCTGCAACTCCAATTCCAAGATCATTACAAATGTCTTTAGTTGGACTAAGAGATTTATCTTTGATAGAAAGTGCTCCTAAAAATAGATATCCTGTTCAAACATATGTTATTGAATATAATGAGATGTTATTAAGAGAAGTAATTCTAAAAGAAA
This sequence comes from uncultured Clostridium sp., assembly GCA_964490375.1. GTDB lineage: Bacteria > Bacillota_I > Bacilli_A > RF39 > UBA660 > CAG-1000. The sequence continues at coordinate 3,758 of CAZBAZ010000010.1, read as the reverse complement.
TATCTAGAAAAGGTCAATCTTTTATTCTTTATAATAATGTTACTAATATGGAAAATATGGTGGCTAAAATAAGTAAATTAATACCAGAAGCTAGAGTTTGTTATGCTCATGGTAAGATGGCTAAAGATCAAATGCAAGACATAATTTATAGTTTTACTAATCGAGAATATGATGTTTTAATTAGTACAACAATTATTGAAAATGGAATAGATATTCCTAATGCTAATACAATAGTTGTTATTGATAGTGATAGGTTTGGTTTAAGTCAGCTATATCAAATAAGAGGAAGAGTTGGAAGAGGAGATAGAATTGCTTTTGCATATCTTATGTACAAAAAAGAAAAAGTTTTAAATTCAACAGCATTAAAGAGACTAGAAGCAATAAAAGAATTCACAGAACTTGGAAGTGGATACAAGATATCAATGAGAGATTTGGCTATTCGTGGAGCTGGTGATATTCTTGGTAAAGAACAAGCAGGATTTATTGATTCAGTTGGTGTCGATATGTATTTAGATTTAATCAATGAAGAAGTTAATGGAATTACTAATGAGGATGATGAAGTTAATTCTAATCAAATTGATGTTGAAACTCATATTGGTGAAGAGTATAGTTCTGAAAGTGAAATATTAATTGAATTGCATAAGAAAATAAATGGAATTACAAATAGAAAAGAGTTAAATGATGTATTGAGTGAAATAAGAGATAGATTTGGTTATACTAATGAATCATTAGAAATTTATGCTCATGAAAAGTACTTGGAAAAATTATTATTTATTAATAATATTAAAATAATAACTAATGATAATTTGAAAGTCGTATTAAAAGTTAAGAAAGAAGTATATAGTTCTATAAGTGTTGAAAAATTGTTTGTAGAAACTACGAAAATTACGCCTAAATTTAATTTTGCATATAAAAGTGAAGCTATATGGATTACTTTATTAAAAGCTACTTTAGATAAGAATTATATATTTTATTTAGAAGAATTATTAGAACTAATATATAATTTAAAGTATAAATAGTATTAAAATTATCAAACTATAACTAGGTGATTTAATGCAAACAACTGGTATAGTTAGAAAAATAGATGAACTTGGAAGAATAGTATTACCAAAAGAATTAAGAAAGTGTTTAAATATTAAAACTGGAGATGATTTTCAAATATCTCTTGATTCGGAAAGAATAATATTAGAGAGATATTCTCTTTTATGTGGAAAAGAAGATGAAATTATTAAATTAATCGATTGTTTTAAAAACATTTATTCTTTTGATATATTGTTAATAGTCAATAATAAAATAGTTAATTATAATAATTTAATTGTTAGTGATGTTATAAGTAATTTAATAAGTGAAAGAAAAATATATATAAATAATGGTAATGATAGAAATATAATATCTAATGAATTAATATTAAATGGGAAAATGGTTTTAAATCCTATAGTAGTGAATAGTGATTTATTAGGTTCTATAATTATAGTATCAAATTTTGATATAAATAATATGATAAATACTTCTAAAGTAATTGTTAATTTAATAAAGATGAAATATAAAAATAATTAATATGTTATAATGACTATGAGAGGTGTAATATGATAGATAGTCATGCTCATATTATTAATGAATTTTATAGTGATATAGATGAAATTGTTCTGGAAATAAAAAATAAAGGTATTATTGGTGTTATTAATTGTGGTGACGGAATAGCTACTTCTAAAGAAGTGATTAAGGTTCATGAAAAATATAATATTTTAAAACCTGCTGTTGGTATACATCCAGAGAATATAAATAATATTGATAAGATAGATGAATTAGAAGATTTAATAAAAAATAACAAAGTATATGCTATTGGTGAAATTGGTCTTGATTATTATTGGAATAAGGAAAATAAAGAAGAACAAAAAGATTTGTTTATTAAACAATTAGATTTAGCTATAAAATATGATTTACCAGTTATTATTCACACAAGAGATTCTATTCAGGATTGTTATGACATTTTAAAAGATAGAAAAAATAGAGGTGTTATTCATTGTTTTACAGGAAGTGTTGAAATGGCAAAGATGTTTATTAAAAAAGGTTATAAATTAGGTATAGGAGGAGTGCTTACTTTTAAAAACTCTAATTTATATAAGGTAATTGAAAATATTGATTTAGAAAGTATATTACTTGAAACTGATAGTCCTTTTTTATCTCCTGAACCATTTAGAGGAAAAATTAATATACCATCAAATGTGTATTATGTAGCTAGTAGAATTGCTGAAATTAAAAATATTAGTATTGAAGAAGTAATAAATAATACTAAAAAAAATGCAAGTAAACTTTTTGACATTAATTTAAACTAATTATATAATATATTTATATGGAGTAGTAAATGAGAGAATATATTAGAAATAGGATTATTATATGTATTCAAATAATTGCATTAGTAATTATTTCTTTATTTTTGCTTCGAAAGGAGTCTTTTTCATTATCTACTTTAAGTGTAGCAATGAATAATAATTTAGATAAATATGTAGATGAAGAAACATTAAGGGAATATCAAAATCAATTATACGAAAATGGTCTTTATAGTCCGATTTATACTTTTACTGGTGAGTTAACTGGTTATGCTGGAGATTGCCCTTTATGTTCTGGATATTTAGCTTGTCCACCCAGAACTAATGTTTTAGAAAATGGAATATATTTTGATGATGAAACTTATGGCACAGTAAGAATTGTTGCTAGTAGTAAAAATTATCCATGTGGTACTATACTTCAATTTGATGTTGGAAAATTATCTAGTGAACCAATTATTGCTATAGTGCTGGATAGAGGTGTAAGTGGAAATGTTATAGATTTATTAACCGAATCTGAAGAATTTGCTACTAAAAAAGTTGGAAGAGTTAGAAATTTAAAATTTGAAGTTTTGAGAGAGGGTTGGGGTTAATGTATAGTTTTGATTATAAAAAGTCTTTAGGTCAAAATTTTTTAATGGATAAGAATATTATATATAAGATATCTGATAGTATAAGTCCTAATGAAGATGATTTAATAATAGAAATTGGTCCTGGTGCTGGAGCTTTAACAAAAGAATTAATAAAAAAGAATTGTGATGTTTTATGTTTTGAAATAGATAGGAGACTAGAAGAAACATTATCTAAAATAGAATCCAATAGGTTAAATGTTGTTTTTAATGATTTTTTAGCTGTTGATTTATCTTCTTATATTGACAAAAAATATAAAAATATTTATTTTGTTGGTAATTTGCCATATTATATTACAACGGCTATAATAAATAAAATATTAAATGAATCAGATCCAAAAGAAATAGTTGTTATGGTACAAAAAGAAGTTGGAGAAAGATTTATGGCTTCTCCTGGAAGTAAAAAATATAATTCATTAAGTGTATTTTTACAATATAATTTTGATATATTAAAAGTCTGTGATGTTAGTAAAAATTGTTTTGAACCTATTCCTAAAGTAGACAGCGTTGTAGTAAAGTTAATTAAAAATAAGGAAATTATTGCTGAATCAGAGGAGATATTCTATAAATTAATTAAAGATGCTTTTAAACAAAAAAGAAAAAATCTTAAGAATAATTTAGTTGGCTATGATTTAAATTTAATTGAAGAAAAACTAGAAAAAACTAATAAAAGTCTTAGAAATAGAGCTGAAGAGTTAACAATAGAAGATTTTGTTGATATATCAAATATAATTTATTCTAAAAAAAGGTAACTATTCAGACCTATAATTTAAAAAAAATTAAGAAAGTAGTATAAATGTAC
>CAZBAZ010000009.1:0-35647 GCA_964490375.1 uncultured Clostridium sp. | reverse complement strand
GTACATTTATACTACTTTCTTAATTTTTTTTAAATTATAGGTCTGAATAGTTACAGATTTTTTCTATTCATTATATTTTAAATTCTTCAAAAAAATCACTCATAGTAAGTTGTTTTTCTTTTTTATGACCTGTTTTTATTTCTTTACTATCTTTACTTTCCATTGATTCTGTCTTTTCTATTATAGTTTCTTCTTTATCGTTTTCAACTACAGAAATAAGATTTTTTTCTATAGTTTGTTTAACTTCGCTATTCTCTTTTTCACTAATATCTTGATTAGTTATATCAATAAGTTTAGAAACCATAAAAATATTATCAACATTCTTTTTAGTAAATGCACTTCCAGTACTACTCTTATCCATAATATTAATATCACTAGATTTCAAATAGCCAACATTTCCATCTAAAACACCAAATATAGTTTTACTATTTGTATTAAATGCTTTAATAATACTATATGTTCTAGATTTAGGACTCTTAATAATAGAAGAACCTTTTTTAGCTCTACTAGTCAATGTTATATCTTCAACATGAACTCTTTTAGCAGTATTCTTATCAGTAAAAATAGTTACAAATTCTTTATTATCATTTACAACAAATGATCCAACTACATGACTTCCTTCATCTAATTTTATAGATTTAACTCCACTAGTTCTAAGACCAACTATTGGAATTTCTGAAGTATTATATCTAAGAGCAATTCCATTATCAGTTATAACAACAGTCTTATCTCCATCATACCTACTAACTGATAATAATTCATCATCCTCTTTCATCTTAAACATTAATATAGGTTTAATATATCTACTTACTTCAAAATCCTTAAGAATCATTCTCTTAACCATTCCATTTTTAGTAAATGCAGTAATAATTGAATCATCAAACTTATTTACAGCTATTGTTTTGATAATCTTTTCACCATCACTAGTTTTAATAATACTAGAAATATGATTACCTATATCTTTAAATTTGCATTCAACTATCTCTCTAACTGGTAAATATAAATAATTACCTAAATTAGTAAATAATAATATAGTATCTAAATTATTAACTTTATAAAATCCTTCTAAATAATCTCCCTCTTTAACAGTTGGATATTCATTTGGATTAGCAGCAAAAGCTTTCAATGATATTTTCTTAACATATCCAGCATTAGATATACATACAATGAAGTCTTCTTTACTTACCATATCTAATTCATCAATCTTAATTTCACTAATTTCATCTTTAATAACAGTTTTTCTAGCAACAGCATATTCTTTTCTTACAACTCTTAACTCTTGTTTCATAACAGATTTAAGTTCTTCTTCACTACTAAGAATCTTGTTACATTCATCTATCATAGCTTGTAATTCTTTAGCTCTTTCTTGTAATTCAACAATATCAGTATTTGTAAGTCTATACAATTGTAATGTAACAATTGCTTCTGCTTGTTCAACAGTAAAATCAAATTCTTTAACTAAATTAACTTTAGCATCACTCTTATTTTTACTAGCACGAATAACTCTAATAACATCATCTAATATTGATATAGCTTTTATAAGTCCAGATACAATATTAAATTCTTTTTGATAAGTAGCTAAATTAAATTTAGTCCTTCTTTCAATTACTTCTCTATAATGTTCAATATAAGCATCTATTATTTCAATAATTCCTAAACACTTTGGAGTTCTATTAACAATAGCAACCATATTATAATTATATGATACTTGCAAATCAGTATTTTTATATAAATAATTTAAAATTAAATCTTTATTAGCTCCAGGTTTTAAATCAATTACTACTCTTAGCCCTTCTCTATCTGTTTCATCTCTAACTTCTGCAATACCATCTATTTTTTTATCTATTCTAATAGCATCTATTTTTTGAGTCATTAAAGCCTTATTAACTTCAAAAGGTATCTCAGTAATAATAATTTGATCTTTTCCTTTTTCTTTATTAAATTCAACTTTACTTCTTACAATAACTTTACCACGTCCATTAGTAAATGCATCTATAATACCTTGCTTACCTTCAACTATTCCACCAGTTGGAAAATCCGGACCTTTAACTATATCTAAAATAGTATCTAATCTACAATTTGGACTATCTATTCTTTTAATAGTTGCATCTATTATTTCTCCTAAGTTATGTGGAGGAATATTTGTAGCATAACCTGCACTAATACCATTCGTTCCATTAACAAGTAAATTTGGAAACTTTGCAGGTAATACAGTTGGTTCTAAAAACCTATCATCAAAGTTAGGAGCCCACTCAACAGTATCCTTATCAAGTTCGCCTAATAATTCTTTACTAATTTTAGCAAGTCTTGCTTCAGTATAACGATAAGCAGCAGCGGGGTCTCCATCAATAGAACCATTATTACCATGAATATCTACCAAAATATTATTTTGTTTCCACCACTGACTCATTCTAACCATTGCTTCATAAACAGATGAATCTCCATGAGGATGGAATTTACCAAGAACATCTCCTACTGTCGCAGCACATTTAATATAACCTTTATCCCAAGTATTATTAGCTTTATACATTGCATATAGAATTCTTCTTTGAACAGGTTTAAGTCCATCTCTTACATCAGGAATAGCTCTATCTAAAATAATTTCTTTAGCATATTTACCAAATCTATCCCCCATAATTTCTTCTAATGCATAATCTTGAATTTTTCTTATAATTTCATTACTACTTTTTTCCATACACGTCACCTAAGCCCTATAACTATCTTCCATAGTAAATTCAACATTTTCATTTATCCATTCTTTTCTAGGCTCAACTTTATCACCCATAAGAACACTTACTCTCTTTTCTGCTAAAGCAGCATCTGTTATATTTACCCTTATCAAACTTCTCGTGTCTGGATTCATAGTAGTATCCCATAATTGCTCAGGATTCATTTCACCAAGTCCTTTATATCTTTGAATAGAACACTTACCATTATTTTCTTCTTTAATTTGATTTAATTCATCATCTGTATAAGCATAATATTTCTTCTTACCATAATCTAACTTATAAAGAGGCGGCATAGCTATATATAACTTGCCTGCTTCAATTAAACCTCTCATATACCTATAAAAGAAAGTCAAAAGTAATATTTGAATATGAGCACCATCTACATCAGCATCTGACATAATAATTACCTTATCATAATTAGATTCTTTTTCATCAAAATCTTGTCCAACTCCAGCACCAATAGTATGAATTATAGTATTTATTTCTTCATTAGCAAGTAAATCACTCATAGAAGCCTTATCTGCATTAATAACTTTTCCTCTAAGTGGTAATATTGCTTGAAATTTTCTATCTCTTCCACCTTTAGCAGAACCACCGGCTGAATTTCCTTCGACTAAAAATAACTCATTTATTTTAGGATTTCTACTATGAGCAGGAGCAAATTTTCCAGATAAATTTTTTTCTATTTTATTTTTATTTTTTCCATTTCTTGTTTCTTCACGTGCTTTTCTAGCTGCTTCACGAGCAAGTTTACTCTTTAATGCCTTTTCCATTATTGTATTTGCAGCTTCTTTATTTTCCTTTAAAAAATAAGATAGTTTTTCATAAACAATACTTTCAACAACATTTCTAGCTTGTGGAGTACCAAGTTTACCTTTAGTTTGACCTTCAAATTGCAATAAATTTTCAGGTATTTTTAAACTTATAATAGCAGTTAATCCCTCACGAGCATCACTACCATCTAAACCTTCTTTTCCTTTAAGTAAATTGTTATCTTTTATATAGTCATTAAAAACTTTAGTAATTGCAGTTTTAAATCCTATTTCATGAGTACCACCATCAATTGTCTTAACATTATTAACAAAAGACATAATACTTTCATTATATGTATCTGTATATTGCATAGCTATATCAACTTCAATACCATTTTTACTATTTGAAAAATTAATAACTTTATGAAATGTAGATTTTCCATCATTCATATATTCTACAAAAGAAACAAGTCCATTTTCATAACAATATACATTATGTTTATCATCTTCTTCATCTATAACTTCCATAGTTAAACCATTTATTAAAAATGCACTTTCTTGCATTCTTTCACATATAGTTGTATAGCTAAATCTAGCATTTCCAAATATTTCTTCATCAGGATAAAATTCTACAGTAGTACCAGTTTCACGAGTAGTACCAATTTGCTTCAATGGTTCATTTACTTTTCCACCATCTTTAAATGATATTTCTTGAATCTTACCATCTCTACAAATAGTAACTTTCATCCATTTAGATAATGCATTAACTACAGACGAACCAACTCCATGAAGTCCTCCAGATACTTTATAGCCATCTGTTTCAAATTTTCCACCAGCATGAAGTACTGTATATATTACTTCAGGTGTAGACTTTCCAGAAGCATGCATTCCAGTTGGAACACCACGTCCTTCATCCTTAACAATTACACTACCTTTTTTAGTTAAAGTAACAGTAATTCTTTTTCCATAACCATTTATTGCTTCATCAATCGCATTATCTACAATTTCCCATACTAAATGATGAAGACCTCTCTTATCAGTTGAACCAATATACATACCTGGTCTTTTTCTTACTGCTTCTAAACCTTCTAATATTTTTATTGATTTTTCATTATAATCTGTCATAAATTTTAATCTCCATAAATAATTATACATTAAGTTACACTCTATGTAAACACATACTTTACACTTAAAAGTGTTAAATAAATGCATTCTTAACTAAAAAATAAATTAGAGAACTCTAACTTATTTTATAAATCTAAATATTCAACATCATCTTTATTAGTATCTTCTGGTATAAATTTATTAGTCTTTTTTTCTTCCATTTGATTAATACTAGGATCATTTACTCCTTTGTATTCTTCCTCACTAATTCTATTAATTGGTGTATAAGGATTTTCTTCTACTTCATTTTCTACTTCTTGATTATCTCTTTTTAATTTATTCATATCTAATATATCTACTTTAGTTGCTCTATATGGTTCAACTTGTTCCATAGTTTGTATTCTTCCTTTAAATATTGAATCAACAGGTGATAGTTCTTCTTCTGGTTCCTTATTTAAGGCATCAATTTCCTCTTGAGTCATTAAATTAACACTTTCCATTCTAGCACTATCTAATGCTTTAAAAGTTTCTTCATCAATTGCTTTATATTTTTTATCACTATTTGCAAGTAATGGATAAAATACTATTGGCAAAAATACTAAACCAATCTTATAACCAAAACTTGTATTAAATATTGTCCCTAATTTCCAAAAAGCAATCATAAGTATTATAAGGTTAGTAAATGGCATAAAAAATAATATTCCAAGAAAACTAGATAATTCATCTATTTCTAATAAAGTGAATAAATTTAATATTGGATAAAAACATGTTTTAGGAGTTTTTTTAGCTTTAGTAAAAAGTTTCTTACCATTTATCATAAGAATCAAACTACAAAAAACAGTATATAACCACACAGCTAATATAATATAAACAATATATTTTGATGTTGTAATACTCATAAATTCCCTCCAATATCATACTAATGATACTATAAATATGAATTTTTTTCAATTATTTATATAAAATTTAACTTTTTTTACAAAAAGTGTTGCAAATTAAGGAAAAATATTATAAAATGATGAAGACAACCGCAAAAAGCGATATGTTGTGGGCTTGTAGCTCAGTTGGTTAGAGCGTTCGTCTGATAAGCGAAAGGTCGATGGTTCAAGTCCATTCAGGCCCACCATTTTATATTATGGCCCGTTGGTGAAACGGTTAACACACACGCCTTTCACGCGTGCATTTATGGGTTCAAATCCCGTACGGGTCACCATTGATAATTACAACTCAATTGAGTTGTTTTTTTATTTTAAAAATCACAATAAAAGTTCTAGTCTTTTTCTAGAACTTTTTTATCTTCCTCTTCCTTTATTCTCAAATTCTTCATAATAAATATTACTTACATAATTCATATACATTTTTTGATTATAGTTTTTTTGAAACTCTTCTTCTAAAATTATTAACTTAGTAAGTAAAGCTTTATATTCACTTTCAGTTAAATATTCTTTATATTTTTTAATTATTATTCCTTTTAATTTATTAATTTCATCAATAACTAATCCAGAATCATCATCACCAGTATCTTCATCACTTAAAATACGTAACATAAACTTAACTATTTTATCTATCTTTCTATTAATTCTACCTTTAATATATTCTTTTATAAGATTAGAATCAATTAGCGTAATTTTTTTAGCTTTAATGGTAAGACCAGGAACTGCATTCTTAGGGGAAACAGTTAAGCCTTTCATTTTAACATTATAATACATTAACTTTTCTTCTTTAACATTCTTTTTATCAATTACGTATTTCATATTTACCACCCTATAATAAATCGTCTCTGTATTCCTTTGTTATTCTTTTTCTTTCTTCTTCTCTATATTCATTAATTAATTTATGATTACCACTTAAAAGTACTTCAGGAACTTCCATACCCCTAAAATCCCTTGGTTTAGTATATACAGGATAATCCAATAAATTATCATTAAAACTTTCACTTTCTAAACTAGTACTAGTTATAACACCATCAATAAGTCTTATAACAGAATCACTAATCATCATCGCAGGTAACTCTCCACCAGTTAAAATAAAATTACCAATAGATACAAATTCATCAGCAAGATTATATATTCTCTCATCAAATCCCTCATAATGACCACATATAATAATTAAATGATTTTTTTTCTTAAACTCATACGCTTTCTTTTGATTATAAGTTTTTCCTCTAGGAGTAAGTAATATAACACATGAATCTTTAGTCCTAATACTTTCTACTGCATTATATATAGGTTCACACATCATAATCATCCCACCACCACCACCAAATTGATAATCATCAACTTGATTATTTTTATACGGTGTATAATCTCTAATATCAATAATATTAATTTCTACTTTTCCTTTTTCAATAGCTCTTTTAATAATACTTTCAGTCTTAAAACCCTCAAACATCATAGGAAATAAAGTCAAAATATCTATTCTCATAAAAATACTCCTATACCATGCATATAAATAATATTATTTTCTTTATCTATTTTAGTAATAAAATCTTTATTATATGGAATAAACTTTCCATTTAATCTAATCATTTTATTACCATTATCACATCTATATTCTTCTATTTTACCAATCAATCTTTCATCATCATAAACACTCATTAATAAAAACTCATCTTCTAATATTTCATCAGAATCCAATTTTAAACTATCTTCATCTATATAAACATTACATCCTTTATATTTTAAAACATCATTTATATAATCTATATTAACAAATTTTACCATATCATATTGTTTATGCATTCTATAAGTTTCAATTACTTCTCTATCTTTAAATTGTCCAATATACAAAACATTATTTGGAACAAATACTCTATCTTTATATTCAAAATCACTAATGATTCTAACCTCTCCTTTTAAAGCATGAGTATTAACAATTTTACCAACATAAATATATTTTATCATAAACTACCTCTTAAATAAATAATAAAGAATTATACCACTAGATACTCCTACATTTAAACTTTCACACTTACTATTCATATCTATTCTAACTATTTCATCACATAAATCTAATATGTTTTTATGCACACCATTTCCTTCATTACCAAATATAACAGCATACTTATCACTTTTAACACTACATTCAAGACTAACAGAAGAATTTAAAGAAGTTCCTATAACATTTATTCCATTAGACTTAATTTCACTAATAATACTCTTTAAATCACTTATAATCACATTAGTATTAAATATCATACCACCAGTACTTCTAAGAACCTTTTCACTATAAGGATTAACACTATTCAAAGAAAACACAACACTATCAACATCAAAAGCAACACAATTTCTAATAATAGTTCCAGCATTACCAGGATCTTGAATATCATCAAGAATAACAATTCTATTTCCTAAATCACACTTTTTTCTATATCTACATACTCCAATTACCCTAGGAGTACTCTTTAAATCACTAATACTTTTCATAACATCAAGAGATAAATTATTATATGGAAAATCATACTTACATTCTTCCCCATCTAAAACATATAACTCAGTCAATAAATTATTTTTAATAGCTTCCTCTATTAAATTCTCACCTTCAACAATAAATTCTCCTTTTTCTTTAGAATATTTACTATTTAAAAGTTTTCTCATTTCTTTAACTCTACTATTGTCTTTAGATGTAATTAACATTTTATTCCTCCTTTAAAACACTCATAGCATTTTTATAATTTGGATAATATTTTTTAACATAACTCCAAAATCTCTTAGAATGATTAAACTCTAAAAAATGACATAATTCATGTACTATAACATAATCTATTTCTTCTATAGGATATTTAATCAATTCAAAATTTAATTTAATTAAACCTTCTGATTTTTTACAATATCCCCATTTTCTTTTCATCTTACCTATCAGAACTTTAGGATAAGGTATTTCTTCCTCAAACATACTATAACATATTTTTACTCTTTCATTAAATATTTTTTTAGATTCATTAGTTAAAAATGTATCTAAATATATTTTATTCTTAACAAACACTCTATCTTCTATAAATTCTATTTTAGATATTGTATTCATAATTACCACATCATATTTTTTACCTAAGTAATAAAATGATTTTTCTTTTTCTTCCTTCTTTTTAACTCTATTATAACTTTCTAATATAGAACTTTCATTATTTTTAATAAAAGATATTATCATAACTTTAGGTACTAAATAATTACAAGTTATATGTATACCGTCTTTTTTAACTCTTAAATACATATTTTTATTATTTTTTCTTTCAACATACACATCAATCTCTATGTCACCTAAAATAATTTTCATATTTGTACCTCTTTCTAATTATAGCATTTTTTAAAGCAATAAAAAAGCATCCATAAAGGAATAATAGGTATTTAAGTGAACATTTTAATTAAATAAAAATAGGAATTTATACTTAAAAATGCTCAATGTAAAATAAAAGACTACTTTTTCAGTAGCCTTTATTCTATTACTATTTTTTTCTAAATTACCTTGAATTTTTATTACATTACAGTTTCCACATTCTCAGTAGTTGTATTTTCATTTACTGTATTTAATATTTCATTATTTTCTGTAAGTTCAACTATATCTTCTGGTTGTTCAACCCATTTAGCTTCTAACTCTATTTCAGTTTTTGCTTGAACTTCTTCATCACTTGGATTAACTTGTTCTTTAATTTCTTCACTAGTAACATCTTCATCAATTACAGTCGTAATCTCTCCAGTTTCACCTGTTTCTGAATTAATAGTTTCAGTCTTTTCTACTTGTTTCCAACCATCAAACACTTTTTCTTTTTCAATTACATTATCTCCAACACTTGGATTTTCATATGATGAACCAGCTTTATCAGTAACATCAGATAATCTTACTTGATTTTCATTAATCTCTAATTCACTATCATCAACTATTTCCTTAGTATTATCAGATTTAATATCACTCTTAACAAAATATGTTGGAGCATCCATACCTAAGTCTTCTACAGGCTCTTTTGGTAATTCTAAATCATTAACTTCTTCTTCCTTAACTCCAATAGTAATAACCTCATCTTCACTATAATAAACTATTTTAGCTTTACCACATACAGGATATAAATTTAAATCACTTTCTAAAGTAACTTCTTCTCCTCCAACATAATCAATTTGATTACTATTTTGAGTTTTAGTCCAACCTAGAAATGAAGAACCATTACATAATGTTTCACCATTATCTTCTATTTCAAATATTGTTATATTTCTTGATTCATCACTTTCAATAGTATCTCCAATAATATCAATACCGTTTAAATCATAATAAGTAAATGTAATTGATTGTTTACTATTACTATATAAATTAATAACATTTTCATTAGCATATTTTATAATATTTGAATTCAAACTATATACTTTATTAGTTAATTCAATATCAGAATACCATCCATCAAATATATTTTCTACTTTACCATTCTTTAATGCTATCTCACCATCTTCAATAGTATATGTAGTAGGATTATCACTTTCAACATCATAAGCAATTGTATAAACAGTTAATTCACAACTCATATAAATATTCAATGATTCACTAACCCCAGTATTAAAATCAAATTCCTGAGTTAAATTTTCATCAGTATAATATTTACAACTATTATACCCACTTGGTAAGTATTTATCTACTTTACCACCACTAGTTACTTTTTCACTATGAGTTTTACCTGTGTTATTTAATAAGAATTGTACTCTGTATGTTACTAACTCACTTTCCTCATTATCTTCACTAGTAGTATTTTTTACTGTAGTCTTTTTAACTACAATTTTTGTTTCATCTTGTTCCTCTTCATCCTCGTCATTCTCATCGTCTTCAATTGGTACTATAACATCATCTTCTGGTTTTTCAGGTTCACTAGCTTCTTTCTTATCACAACCAACAATCAAACATATTACAGTAGCAACTATTACTAAAATAGCAATTGCTATAAAAATAATTAATCTGTTATCGTCTTCATCATCTAAGAAATTTTCTTCTACTTCTTCAACTTCTTTGATAACTACTTTAGTATCTTTAACTTTAGCTTTTGATGTCTCAGTTTTCTTAACAGATGTATTTTTATTAGCAGGCTTTTTAGTCTGTTTTACATCTTTCATATAACCTCCCTCTCGTAGTTTTACTGCATACTACTCTAATAAACATTATAGACTTCATAAAATAACAACGCAACTTTTTATGTAAATATTTTGTAAACAAAAAGAACTTTTTAAAGTTCTTAAAAATCTCTATTTCTTAAAAATGCAGGCATATCTATTTCATCATCGACATCATCGTCATCATTAATTTCTTGAATAGGTTTCTTTTCACCTTCAATTGATCTATATAATGGTTCAGTTGAATCTTCAAATCCAGTTGCTATAACAGTTACAACAATTTCATCAGTTAAAGCTTCATTAATAACTGCACCAAATATAACATTAACATCTGTATTAGCAACTGCTCTTACAACTTCAACAGCATCTTCTGCTTCAAACAATGTCATCGAAGTACCACCAGTTATATTAACAATACAATCAACAGCACCATTAATAGTAGCTTCTAAAAGTGGACTATTAACAGCTTGTTTAGCAGCTTCAACAGCACGATTATCACCAAATCCAACACCAATTCCAATTAAAGCATCCCCTCTATTTTCCATTACAGTTCTAACATCTGCAAAATCTAAGTTCAAAAGACCAGGAACACTAATTAAATCAGATATTGATTGAACACCTAATCTAAGTACATTATCAACTTCTTTAAATGCAGCATCAAGTGGTGTAGATCTATCAATTAAATCTCTTAATCTATCATTAGGAATTACAACAATAGTATCAACATGTTTTCTTAATTCATCAAGTCCAACCAAAGCATAATCCATTCTTTTTTTACCTTCGAATTTAAATGGTTTAGTAACAATAGCCACTGTTAAGCAACCTAAATTTTGAGCAATTTCAGCAACTACAGGTGCAGCACCAGTTCCAGTACCACCACCAAGTCCACAAGTAACAAAAACCATATCTGCTCCACGTAATGCATCTTCAATTTCTTCTTTAGTTTCTAATGCAGCTTCGCGACCAACCTCTGGTCTAGTACCTGCTCCTCTACCTTTAGTAATAGTCTTACCAAGTTGAATCTTATGTTCAGCATTTGAAGCATTTAATACTTGTTGATCAGTATTAGCAACTATAAATTCAACACCTCTAAGACCTGAATCTATCATTCTGTTAACAGCATTACATCCACCGCCGCCAACACCAATAACTTTTATATCAGCTATTTGATCCATTTCCAGTTTATTATTCATATTTCACTCCTTAATTATTGAAAAAATAACCATATATTTTTCCGAGTACTGTATTATTATTAGATTTTTTATTATTTATTAATTCTTCTTGTTTAGTATCATCTACTGTATAAGCAACTTTATTTCTAAATGATAACTTGTCATGATAATATTTAATTAATCCCAAAGCACTAGAAAATTTATTATGTCTACACCCTATTTCATGTACTTTATAAACTTCCATTTCTTTACCAAATATCTCATCAACTACCAAGTTAAAATCATTTAATTCAGTAGTTCCTCCAGTAAATATTATATAACTTATTTCCATCTTTGTTAAGAGATTAATCTGCTTTTTAGATAAATCAAGTATTTCCTTTATTCTAGAACATATAATTTCACTAATCTCATATTGATTTATTTTAATATTTTCTTTAGAGTTTGTCAACACATCCTCACACCATGAAGTAGATGCATTTCTTTTACTAGCCAAAGCAAACTTTTCTTTTAACATCTTAGCATCTTTTCTACTTATATCATAAATATAACATATATCTCTATCAATATTTTTTCCACCAATATCAATATTTTCAGTCTCAACTAATATACCTTTTTTAAATATACTTACTTCTGTTTTCTCTTCTCCAATATTTACAACAGCAGTATTCTTTTTATCCATATTAGAATTTTTAAATTCATAATAATCAGATACACTTCCAAAATTAATATCTACAACAGAAACATTAATATTTTCAAGTAATGCTATTAAAGTATAAACATTCTTTTTAGGAGCTAAACTTATAATAGCATTAACTTCTAAATTCTTACACTTAACTCCTTTAGGATCACTAACTACTTTATCATCTGTTTTAAATAAAGTTGGAGTAACACTGATAAACTCTTTATTATTTGGAACTTTATTATACACACACGCTTGTAAACATTTAAGCAAATCATTGCTTTCGACTATTCCACTTTCATTATTTATCTTACATTTTCCTTCACTTGCTACAAATTCGGCATAATATGATGGAACATTTAAAATAACTTTATCTATTTTAATATTTAGCATTTCTTCGCATCTACTAAAAGTTTCTTTAATAGAAACTAATGCATCTTCAGGATTAGAAATTAACCCTCTTTTAACCCCTCTAGATTTTACTTCGGATACAGCAAGTACATTTACTTCACCATCATAATATTCGCCAACAATTAACTTAACAGTAGATGAACCAATATCTAAACTTGATATTATTTCTTTCATGTATCCTCCTTATAATCTTTTATATAATTATATCAAATATTATTTTAATTTTAAAGATTTACTTCATCAAAAACATACTTAATAATGAAATTATAGTATGGATTTAGAGTTGTATCATCACCTAAATATGTAATAGTGACATTAAGTTTCATACTTTCACTACCCTCTATAACATTACTTTCTAATAAAGAAATATCTATTTTAACTTTAGATTCAGGAACATTAGTATCTACATTCATTATATTAACTTCACTAATACTAGCATCAATATTGCCTATATTTTTAACATCTAAACTAAAAGATTCGCTTTTTCTAAATTCATTTAAATCAGGAATACTAACTTTTATAGTATCATTATCATCATTAACTTTAACACTCATACTAGTATCATAATCGATATTCAAATTAGAATAAACAATATCATAATAATTCTTATTAACTAAAACACTACCATCTTTTTCATAATGTATAAATAAATAAGTAATTGTAACCACACAAACAAGTATAACAAATGCAAAAATTAATATTGTATATTTAGTCTTATCCTTCATATTTCCCTCTTTATTATATTTAAATAATATCACAAAAACCAAAAAAAAGCATTAGTTTCCTAACACTTATTTATTTAACGATACAGTTGATGTAGAAGATGCTACTTTTAATAATTCTTCATTAGTTAAATTATCTGAAATAATATAATAATCTTTACCATTCATTGTCCAATTAAGTGTTCTATCACTTAACGTTCCAAGTATATTTTCATAATGAACAAGATCTCCAGAAACACTAGTAACTTCAAAACTTTCAGGTATACTAGAAACCTCTTCAATTAGTGTAAAAGATTTATTCCCACCAAAAGTTAGTATAACTCTTTTAGTATCTTCATCAATAGTTTGCTCACCTTTAAACTCAGTACCAGTAGGTAAATACATTGGATACACTATTTCATCTAAAGAACTAACATCATCAATTTTATCTTCACTTTTAGTATTATCAACTTCAAAAGTAGTTTTATCTATTTTAGAATTAAAATCAATTTTAGATATTTTAAATGTTATATTTTCTACTCCTTCTTTATTATAAACCTTTACTTCAGTTGGCAACATATCTTTATCAAATATAATTTTTTGACTCACAAGTGAACTATTATTAGGATAATTTACCGTACTTGATAATATATATTTGTCATCTTTACTTTCAAATACTACATTAGAATCATTCTCTAAATCATTAAGCAAACTTGATAAAATATATGCTTGACTACTATTATAAGGCCACTCACTTTGAAATTTAAAACTCTTATTTAAACTAGGAGTAACAACATAAACACCACTATCATTCTTTAATATAATTTGTTCATGTTTATTATCTTTATTAATCAAAGATACCTTGTAATAATCAGCTTCCATATAATCTACACTAACATCATATAAATAACTCTCTTCATTACTAATAATATTCATTTGACCAGTCATTGTATATTTATCATTGCTTTCTAATATTTTTTTATATTTACTAATAGCCTCTTTAGAATCCATTTTAGAACATCCAACTAATGATAAAGCCATTAATAATATTAATACTATCTTTTTAATATTAATTCCCCCTTCACACTAAATTATATTTAGTTTATAAATTTATATGAATAGAAAATTAATACCAGAGTAAACTAATAATTAGTAAGGAGGAATAATGAGCACAATTTATAAAGTCGCACTAGTTATAGTAATAATTGGTGCTATAAACTGGGGAATGGTAGGAATTTTTAACGTTAACCTTGTATCACTATTATTTGGTGTTGATACATTCTTAACAAACTTTGTTTATGCTTTAGTAGGAATATGTGGATTAATTGCTACTGGAGTACTATTAAAACCATTAGACAAATAAATCTAGTGGTTTTTTATTTCTTCTTCAATTCCCATATTCAAATATTCACTCTTTAAATAAATATCATAATTTTTATCATAAAAGCCAATCAATTCATCATAAATATAAATACATTTTATAGATTTAAGATTATTATGAATATATTTCTCATATAGTTTATGAACTGAATCCTTAAACTTTAAATTCAAAATCATATCCAAAAGTTCATTACTGCCATTACTCTTTTTAATATTTAATCCAGGAATATTCCATGACAATTTAATTTTTTCTAAAGTTTCAATATTTAACTTATCACTTTTAATTTTAGAAGAATCTATTTCTTTTTTATATCTTTCTCTTTCACTAAAAATACATCCACAATATTTTTGCATATAAAGTCCAGTTTCACGAAACATTTCTCTACCAAGTTCATAATATGGTCTAAAATCTCTATACAAAAATTGAATATTATATTTTTTACTTAACTTTTCACAAATATCTTTAAGTAAATCATGTTTTTGATATGGACTAATAAATAATGTAGAACTAAACGCATCATATCCATTATCATGAGCATACTTAACAACTTTTTCCATTCTTGATAAATAACAATATCCACATCTATTATTAATAATATTTATAGTATTTCTAACAAAATTATCTAAACCATAAAAATCATCATATATAACATTCAAATTAATCATCTTAGAATATTCTTTTAATGCTTTAAGTCTATTATCATATTCTTTAAAAGGATGTATATTAGGATTATACCAATAACCAACTATATCTATATTTTCTTCTCTTAAAACTTTTATACATGCAGCACTACAAGGAGCACAACAAATATGTAATAATAATTTCATACTTATCACCTGCGCATATTTTAACACATTTTCTATCACAAAAAAAGTCTGATTTCTCAGACTTAATTTTCTTATAATCCTAAAGAATTTCTATCAATTTTAATTCCAGGACTCATAGTTGATGATAAACTTACATTCTTAATGAAAGTACCTTTAACACCAGTAGGTTTATTTTTAACAATTTCTGCTATTATAGCTCTAATGTTTTCTTCTAATTTATCTTCACTAAATGATAATTTACCTACAGATAAATGTAAATTTCCATAAGAATCATTCTTATATTCAACCATACCTTTTTGAATGTTAGCAATTGCTTCTTTAACATTAGTTGTTACAGTACCAAGCTTAGGATTTGGCATTAAACCTTTAGGTCCTAAAATTTTACCTAATTTTCCTAATGCAGGCATCATTTCTGGAGTAGCAACGATAGTATCAAATTCAAACCAATTTTCTTTTTCGATTTTTTCTAACATATCTTCAGCACCACAATAATCTGCTTCTGCTGCTTCATTAGCCTTAGTCTTAGTAACAACTAAAATTCTTTTAGTTTTTCCTGTACCATTTGGTAAAACAAAGCTTCCTCTTACGTTCATATCAGTTTTTTTAGCATCAATATTTAATTTAAGAGCTAAATCAACAGATTCATCGAACTTTCTAGTCTTTAAACCTTTAAGTACTTTGATCGCTTCAGTAACATCATATTCTTTATTTTTTTCAACGTTACCTAATGCTTCCACATACATCTTACTATGTTTCTTCATAAACTTAACCTCCTTATGTGGTATTTGGATTATCTTATTTGCTCACGATTATTTTATAATCTTATTCTTCGCTTTCAGTTTCTTCTTTAGATTGTTCAGTAGATTCTACTTCTACACTAGCACCTTCAGCCATAGCTTTAGCACTTTCTTCCATTTCTTCAAGTTCAGCTTCTAATTTAGCAGCTTGTGCTTCTGCTTCCTTAGCTTCTTTTACTTGTTCAGCCATTTCAGCATCATTAAGACCTTTAACTGCAATGCCCATATTTCTAGCAGTTCCTGCTACAATTTTAATAGCAGAATCAATATCATAAGCATTTAAATCAGGCATCTTAATTTCAGCAATCTTTCTGATATCTTCTTTAGTTAATGTTGCAACAATATTATTAGCACCTTTAGTACTACCCTTAGAAATTCCAGCAGCTTTTAATAATAGTGTTGGAGTTGGTGGAGTTTTAAGTACAAAATCGAATGTTCTATCTTCATAAATAGAAATTTCAACTGGTACAATGTCTCCCATCTTATCTCTAGTTGCTTCATTATATTTAGTACAAAATTCTTGTAGATTAATTCCTGCAGGACCTAAAACAGTTCCAACTGGTGGAGCTGGTGTAGCTTTTCCTGCAGCTATTTGTAATTTAACTTTCTTTACAACGTTCTTTGCCACGAAAAACACCTCCCATATAACTTAGTTTATTTTTTCGCGAGTGGTTCGCGATAATCCCATAATCTCCCACTTCTAATTTGCACATACAAATACAAATTGCTAATTCATAATATCACAATATCCCCATAAAATCAAGGATTTTTATAGACCAAGCTCATATTTTCTTCAAAATTAAGTATACTATAAATGATTATTATGAAAAAAATTAAAATTATAAGTATATTTATTATGTTTTCACTTTCTTTTCTAGCACATTTTACATATGAAAAAGCACCAAATTTTATAACAAGTATCATGTTCCCAGTAAATGAAAGTATATGGGAACATATGAAACTATTATCAACTCCAGTATTATTATATATGATAATAGAATACTTTATTTTAAAAAAGAATAATATTGAAATAAATAACTTTATTCTTTCATATTCGTTATCTATAATATCAAGCATAATTATATTTTTAATAATATATATACCAATATATAATAAAATTGGAAATAGTATATTTATAGACATATTACTTCTTATAATAATATTTATTTATATATCATTTTTTACATATAAAATATTTAATATCAAAAAGATTAAATATAGTAATTTATTAGGAACAATATTATTTGTAATTATATATTTCAACTTCTTTTATTTAACATATTATCCTATAAAAGATTATTTGTTTTTTGATACTACTAAAAATATTTATGGAATTTCAAAATAAAACTTCACATTTGTGAAGTTATTTTATTTGAACAATTTTATGTTTATTAGGATCAACTAATATCTTAACAGCATCATCTTTTCCACTAGTTAATCTTTCAAAAGCTTTTTGTGTATCTTCAAGAACTACAACATCATCAATAAATTTTTCTAAATTTATTTTTTTAGCTTCTAATAGTTTAATAACCATATCAAATTCAGCTGGTTTGTATGCTATTGAACCCTTAATATTTATTTCTTTCATTACACCAGCTACAAGAGGAACACTTACATTATCAAGTGAAATACCTACCAATGTTAAATGCCCATTTGGTTTAGTAAATATAATTCCACTTGTAAGAGCTGGACTATTTCCACAACAATCAGCAACAACATCAAAACCATTTCCAGTTTTAGCAAACAATTTTTCCATTAATTTTGGGTCTAGTGCATTAAACCATTCATTAGCAACCCCTAACTTAACAGCCTTTTGTCCCCTTAATTCATTAGTTTCAGTAATTGCTACATATGATGCACCTTTTGCTTTTAAAAATAAAGCAGTCAATAATCCAATAATACCTCCACCAATAACTAAAGCTTTATCACCTTTTTTAATTCCAGATATATTAGCAGCTCTAAGTGCAACAGCAGCAGGTTCAACCATAGCGCCAGATTCATAAGTTACATTATCAGGTAGATGTCTTACCATATCTTCACGAACTAATACTCTGCCACCAAATCCACCAGGTGTATTTATAGTTAAACCAATAGCTTCTGACCAAGTTTTACCACAAATTTGATATTCACCACTCTTACATTCATCACATGTCATACATGGGGAAATTGGCAATGCAGTAACTCTATCTCCTTCTTTAAATTTCTTACTACCACCATTATCAATAACAATACCACTAAATTCGTGGCCCATTACTAGACCTTTTGGTTCACCAGATACCCAATAATGAATATCAGATCCACAAATGCCAGCCTTAATTACATCAATTAAGATATAGCCTTCTTTACCTTCCTGTACTTTTCTATCTTCCAGAACCAACTTTTTTGGTCCTGCTAAACTAACACACTTCATAAATATACCCTCTTTACTTTCTACCATATATTCTACCACACTTATAAAAAAAATGCACTAATAATTTTCGGATTTCACTTCCATATAACTCTCGGGATGTTTACAAATTGGGCAAACCTTTAATGCCTTCTTTCCTTTATAAATATGTCCACAATTTCTACATATCCAAATCTTTTCTTCACCTTTTTCAAACACTAAATTATTTTCAATATTATCAACTAATTTCATATATCTTTCTTCATGATGTCTTTCAATTTCTCCAACACCCTCAAATAATCTTGCTATTTCAGTAAATCCTTCACTACGAGCAACCTCAGCAAATTCTTTATACATATTAGTCCATTCATAATTTTCACCACTAGCAGCATCTTTCAAATTTTCTAAAGTGCTTGGAACTTCTCCATTATGTAACTCTTTAAACCATAATTTAGCATGCTCTTTTTCATTATTAGCAGTTTCTTCAAATATAGCTGCAATTTGTTCATACCCATCTTTTCTAGCTTTTGAAGCATAATATGTATATTTATTTCTAGCTTGACTCTCTCCCGCGAATGCAGTCATTAAATTTTCTTCTGTTTTACTTCCTTTTAATTCCATAATATAACCTCCTCTTATTAAAAGTATTAAATACATTATATTATAATTTACACAAAAAAAGCAACTCATAAAAGTTGCTCAATTTTAATTTGATTTTTACTAGTCTAACAACTATTAATTAACTTTTTTAGATACTTGAATTAAATCAACTTCAACTGGAGTTTCTTGACCAAATAAATCTATTAAAACAGTAAGTTTTTCATTTTCTTTATCTTCACTTTCAATCTTACCATACATTCCCTTGAATGGACCATCTATAATAGATACAGTATCTCCAACTTCAACATCAGTATTAATTGGTTTTTCGCTAATTTCAGTTCCCTCACCAATAAATTTCTTAACCTCAGCTGGTGATAATGGAATTGGTTTAGCTCCTTTACCAGAAGATCCAATAAATCCTGTAACTCCTGGAGTATTACGTACAACATACCAAGCTTCATCACTCATAACCATTTCAATTAAAACATACCCTGGAAACATCTTACGTACTTTTTCTTTTTTAACGCCATCTTTAACTTCAATTTCAGTTCTTTCTGGAATAATAACTCTAAATATATTATTTTCCATTCCCATACTTTCACGTCTAGATTCTAAATAATCTTTAACTTTTTCTTCATGACCACTATATGCATTAACAACATACCATAATTTCTTTTCTTCCATTAGAACATCCTCCTTAATACTGCAAATAAAGCATCTAAACCATAAAAGAATAATCCAAAGAATACTAACATTACAATAGTGATACAAGAATACTTAACCAAACTTTTCATATCAGGCCATCTTACTGCTTTTGCTTCCTTTTTAACTCCTCTAAAGAAACTTTTAATTTTCTTCATCAAAATCCCTCCAAAAAAAAACACATCTTTGTGTGATTAAATAATATCAAATTTAAATTATAAAATCAAGTGTTTTAATAAAAAAAGACTTAAAATTAAGCCTCTTCAATATTAATAATATTTCTAATCAATATTTTTTCTCCATCAATAGTTAAAAGATAATCATAACTTTTAGAAATAACAATATAAGTTCCATCACTATTAATAGTCTTTATATGAAATTTCTTTTTATAAATAAAATCATTACTTCTAAATAATTTATTTATTTTTTTCTGCATCTCAAATTCATTAGGAATAATAACCTCATCTTTTTCGTTTTCAAAATCATTATTCTTATATGAATAAAATACTTCTTTATTATTATTAATTTTATTTAAATTATTAACAAATATTTTAGGAACTTTTTTCATATTACCACCTAAAATATTATATTATTTTAATATTCTAAATATTCATGTCTTTTAATATCTCTTTCTTTTATAGTTTGTCTTTTATCATATAATTTTTTTCCCTGACAAAGACCTAACTCTACTTTTAATTTATTCTTTTTAAAGTATAGTTTTAAAGGTATTAATGTGTATTTATTAGTTTCAATTTCGTGATTTATTCTAATAATTTCTTTTTTATGTAAAAGTAATTTTCTGCTTCTTCTTTCATCATGATTAAATATATTACCTTCTTCATATTTACCAATATACATATTTACAAGAAATACTTCATTATCTTTAATTCTAGCATAAGAATCATTAATATTAGCATTACCTAATCTAATACTTTTTATTTCAGTACCCATAAGTTCAATACCAGCTTCATAACTAGCTTTAATAAAATAATCATGATGCGCTTTTCTATTAACAATTTCCATATTATAACTTCCCTACTAAAGCAAAATCAATTTCTCTTAATTCCGGATTACTTACAATACATTGAACAAGAACTTTATCACCATACCTATATACTACTCTTCCACGTCTTGTATAACCATAAACATTTTCATTATATTCAAAATCAAATGGTTTTATATGAGTTTCTATAAACTGCTCAATTTCATTTTTATCAGTCATTTCCTTAAGAATAATTGAATCATCGCGATTAATAATATAGTCAACTCTTCCTTCAATATATTTATCATTTGTTTCAACAAAGAAACATCCATTCATTGTTCCATCAATTGTTGCCTCAAATACTTGACCAATTTTATCTTCCATATATTTAGCATTATAATAGTCATCAACAGCATATTCACATTCAGCACTAACTCTTTCACATTCAGAAATATGATCACACACCTCAGGCAAATAAGAACTCCAAAATCTAGCAGTAGCATCACTGTCATCATGATCCACTATAAATGTTCTAAATATAGTATGAACTAACAAATCAGACATTCTTCTAATTGGACTGGTAAAATGACAATAATTTTCACTAGCTATACCAAAATGTCCCATATTATCTGGAGAATATCTAGCCTTTTGCATACTTCTAAGTAACTTTTTACTAAGTATTCTAAAATTATCTTTTTCGCTTAAATATTCCAATAATTCTTGAATATCCTTACTACTTACATTATCAGAATTAATTTTACGAGGATAATTTATTCCAAAAACACTTAACATATTCATAAAATCATCAATCTTTTTAGGATTAGGTTGTTCATGAATTCTAAATACAAAAGGAACCATTTTTGGAAAAATAGTACTTAACATAGTACATGTATAAATAGTAAAACCTTCATTAGCAAATATCATATGATTTTCAATCAATTCTTCAGCCTCTCTTTGAACACGAGGCTTAACATCTATAATATTATCATTTTCATCAAATATTTGCTTTTGTTCACTACTTTCGAAATTAATCTTACCTCTTTTTTCAAGCCTACTTCCCATAATTTTAGATATTTTACTCATTAATTTAATTACATCTCTCACAGGAACATTTATTTCATTACCAGGTTTTACATCTTCTCTTTTATTAAATTCAAGTAATCTATCAACAGTAATACAATTTTTAAAAGCAATATCATTAATAGTTTCATTTTCTTTAACAGTATACTTAATAGTAGTGTAATCTTTAGTATCCTCAGTTTCCTTATTTTCAATTATATCTTGAACAGCATCATAATTCATCTTCTTTTTAGATTTAATAACAGATGTAAATACTTCAGAATTAACAATTCTACCAGAATTATCTATTTCCATAGTACATGTCATAGCAAATCTATCTTCATTTGGATTTAAAGAACAAATTCCGTTTGATAACTCAACTGGTAACATAGGTCCAACTTTATTAGCTAAATAATCAGAGTTTCCTTTATGTTCAGCATACTTCCATATAGCAGAACCCATCTTAACATAATAACTAACATCAGCAATATCTACTGTAACTTTATAGTTTCCATTTGGTAATACTTCATCTTGAACAGCATCATCAATATCTTTGGTATCCTTGCCATCAATTGTAGTAGTCGTGTCACCTCTTAAATCAATTCTTCCATGAGATATTTCCTTTTCAATATCTTTTGAATCTAAATGTTGAGGAAACTTTTTTGCCTCTTCCTTTACTTCTTCAGGAAAAAACAAATCTACATTAAATTCACTTGCTATCATAGCAATTTCAGTTTCATTTCCAGGAGCATTTTTATGTCCTATAACTCTATCTATCTTGGCTAAAATCTTACTTCTAGATATATCTTTAACATATGCTAAATGAACTATCAAGCCATCAACTAAAGTAAAATTACACTCATCTAAATCAACAACAACTTCATAAGGAAGTTTTTTATCTAAACAAACAACACTTAATTCGCCATTATTATCTACGATTTCGCCTAAACTTTTTCCTAAAGAACGAGATAATATTTTTACAACTCTTCCTTCTCCCTTATCTTTGCTTATATACTCTACTAAAACAGTATCTTTATCATAAGCACCTTTTAAATTATTTCTAGCTATAAAAATATCTTCCCCATCCTTCATTAATAAGTGAGCATTCCCTTTTTCATGAACATCAAGAACACCAGTTAATAAATCATTAAGAACATATGTGTTTCCATGAGAAACCCTTAATATACTATCCCTACACATTAAATCCAATTCATGAACAACTTCTCTAAGCTCAGAAACACTATAATCTTTTTTAATATGTTCCATTATTTCAGTTGGATTCATTTTTTTGTTATTATCTTTAATTATTTGTAATAATTTATCTCTCATATTATAACCTCATAATAATTTTATCACATAAATAAAAAAGTTCATAACAAATATGAACTTTTTATACACTATTTTATTCTATATAGATAATATAAACGAAATAATAATAAATGCAAAACCTAAAAGATAAGTAATATTAGTAATAAACTTTTCAGCTCCTCTTTCTTTAGATTTACCAAGTAACATACTATTTCCACCAGTAATAATTTGACTAGCATCACTAACTTTATTACTTTGTAACAACACTATCATTATTAATAAAACAGATATTACCATTAATACACTTTCCATGATTTTTCCTCGCTTCGATAAGTATTATACTATAAAACTATACAATATGCAAATTATTTTAGTACAGTTTCAAGTGAATTAGATAATATATAATAACTATTATCATTATCTTGCAAAACAACTACACCATTAATTTCTCTATTCATATTAGTTTTAGCAGTATACTCTAATGTATACTTTTTACCAATTCTAGTTTTATATTTAACACTTTCAATATTTATAATATATTCACTTAATCTCTTAATATTAGTTACTGCATAAGCATTATATTTATATAAACTATTATCATTTATAATCTCATAAGGCATGTTTAACTCTTTACCAGTAACTTCTTTAAATATCGATTTTAACTTATTTACATCAATTATAGTTTTATTAATTATACTATTTTCATCATAACTTACATTTTTCAAGCAAAAATTACTAACATCCTCACTACTAACATTAATCCAATTTAATTTATTCCTCATTTCATCCATTATTTCACTTTCACTTTTAGAACAAATAAGATCACAATTTAAAGATTTATTTAATTTCTTTTGATTATAATAACAATTAGATATAGATTCAACATAAATATTATCCATTTCACTTTTAGACTTTCCAAAAACACTCTTATATAAATTATTTATATCATTTTCACTCATAATAGAATGATAAAAAAAGTTAGTATATTCCAAATCCAAAATACCAAATGATTCAGTAAATGTGCTAATATCATCAAAACTATAATTCAAAAGTCCAATTAATGGAGAATAACTAAGACCATAATCTTCACTAACATATTCAGTAGTCAAATAATTTAAAGTATTTGTTTCAATAGTATCTTTTATCTTATTATTTAAATTTATAAGCAAATAAACAATTACTCCTAAAACAATAACTAAAACTATAGAACTAATTATTATAATTTTTTTCTTTTTATCTTTATTCATTTTTAGTATTCAACTCCTCTTCAATTTTAAGAAGCCTATTAAACTTACAAATTCTCTCACCCCTAGAAACAGAACCACATTTAATAAAAGGTATATTTAATGCAACTGCAACATCAATTATAAATGTATCAGTTGTTTCACCACTTCTGTGTGACATAATAGTAGTATAATGGTTCTTTTTGGCATAAACAACTGTTTCTAACATTTCATAAAACGTACCAATTTGATTAGGCTTTATAAGTATAGAATTACACATATGTTCTAGAACACCTTTTTTAAGCTCATTGATATTAGTAACAAACAAATCATCACCAACTATATTTATTTCCTTACCAAGTCTTTCAGTAATTAATTTAAATCCATCATAATCATCTTCATCAAAAGGATCTTCAATAGAAATAATTGGATAATTACTAAGTAAATCTAAATAATAGTCTAATAATTCCTCATAATTTAAGAATTTGTCTTCAATTTTATACTTTTTAGTTTCTTTATTATATAAAGATGAAGCAGCTATATCTAAAGCAATAAATACATCTTTACCAGGAATATAACCAGCACTTTCAATAGATTTAACTATATAATTTAAAGCACTCTTATTATCTTTTAAATTAGGAGCAAAACCACCCTCATCACCAACAGATGTAGTAAGCATATCTTCATCCAATAAAGTCTTTAATGAATGAAATACTTCACTAGCACATCTTAAACTCTCACTAAAACTTTCTTTTTTTGGTACAATCATAAATTCTTGGATATCCAAATTATTTTTAGAATGCATACCTCCATTAATGATATTAAACATTAATTTAGGAATTTTCTTTTCCCTAGGATTTAAATATTCATATACTCCTTTACCAGATTCAAAAGCACTAGCTTTCAAGCAAGCAATACTAACACCTAATATAGCATTAGCACCCAAATTACTTTTATTTGAAGTTCCATCAAGATTAATCATAGTAGTATCAATCTCTTTTTGATGAGAAACTTCCATACCAACTAAAGCATCACTTATTATAGTATTAACATTATTAACAGCCTTTCTAACGCCTTTACCAAAATATCTTTCATCATTATCCCTTAATTCGATTGCTTCCCTACTACCAGTAGAAGCTCCAGAAGGAACAGATGCAATTCCTTTAAACCCTCTTTCAGTTGTAACCTCAACCTCAACAGTAGGAAAACCCCTAGAATCCAATATTTCTCTCGCCTTAATACTCGCAATTTTGCTCATGACATTTCCTCCGAATATTTATATATAACATTATACTATTTTTTTTATAAATATGCTATAATTAATCTTGATAAAAAGGAGGATTCTATGACAATAAAAGAGATAGATGGAAATATATTTAGTGAATTTGCAAGTAATCATATGCTTAAAAATTATTTTCAAACAAAAGAATATGGCAATTTAATGAAATATAGTGACTTTTCAGTCATGTATATTGGAGCATTTCAAAACAACATTCTAATTGCTGCAAGTCTAATTTTACATAAAACTATTGGAACAGGAATGAGATATGGATATGCACCAAGAGGATTTTTAGTAGATTACTATGACACAAATTTACTTTCAGAATTTACAAAAAAAGTAAAAGATTTCTTCTTTAAAAGAGGATTTGCATTCATAAAAATTAACCCAGAAATAACATACTCAACAATAAATTTTGATGAAAAAAGTAAAACAATAAATTCAAGAAATAAAAAGTTAATAGAAGAGTTAAAGAACTTAGGATATGATAAATTAAAAGATAATCTATATTTTGAA
This sequence comes from uncultured Clostridium sp., assembly GCA_964490375.1. Taxonomy (GTDB): domain Bacteria; phylum Bacillota_I; class Bacilli_A; order RF39; family UBA660; genus CAG-1000. The sequence continues at coordinate 8,956 of CAZBAZ010000009.1, read as the reverse complement.
TCTTTATTACCAAAATATACTCCAATAATAAATCTTCAATCATATAACACAAATGTTATAGATAAAAGCATGCTAGATAACATGAAAAAATATGAATTAAGTGGTGTAAAAATAGTAAAAGGAGCAGAAAAAGATTTAGAAACATTCTACAAATTTGTAGACGATAAAGAAACAAAAACATTAACATACTATAAGTATTTTTATAATAGTTTTATTAAAAATAACATGGTAGATTTACTATTAATAGAAGTTAATTATGATACTTACGTAAAATATCTTCAAAAAGAATACATATTTGAACAAGAAAAAAATGAAAAAATAAATATAGAATTTCATGATAATCCAAATAATGCAGATATATATAACAGAAAAATGAAATCAGATCAAATTATAGCAAGAATTTCTTCAGATATAGCAACAGCAAATAATAGAATGAAAGATAATGATATAAAAGAAATAATTGGTGGAGCATTTATTATAAAATATCAAGGAAGAATCACAATCATAACAACTGGTAATAATAGTGACTTTACAGGAATAGATGTTAAAACATATTTATATTATAAAATAATTGAAGAATATAAAAAAGCAGGATATTTATATTTAGACTTAAATGGAATAACTGCCGATTTTAGTGAAACAAATCCATACAAAGAATTAAATAAATTCAAATTAAAATATAAGCCACAAGTATACGAATATATTGGAGAATTAGATTTAATAGTTAATAAACCATTTCATCAACTACTATGGTCAACAAACAAAATTCAAAAAGAATTTTATAAACCTGCAATAAAAAATAATCGTTCAATTTGAGTGAACGATTTTTATTTTTCAAAATTAGTATTCATATTTCTTATAATTTCTATTTAATAAATATAACATTAATAAAAGCACAACCACAGCACTAATGCCTACACAAAAATAAATATTTTTATATAAAGGAACTCTTTCTTCGATATCAAGATTATCATATTTATTAACAGAAAGATTTAATAATAATTTATCTTCATCATCTCCATAAATAAACGCATAATCATCATCATATTTATCATTACTATATTTTAAAACCATACTAGAAGATGCAATTTCTTTATTTTTTAAAGTTTTAACAGTAACTTTATGTTCCCCTTCAATGACATCATTTATTTCAAATCTGCCAAACTCATTAGTAACAGTACGATAATCATTATCATCTATTGATATAAAATAATATTGCATAGCAACACTATTAGCATCTTTTAATACACCATTCAAAGTTACAGTCTTTTTATGAACCCATCTAGCATAAAGAGTAATTTCAAAATCCTTACATTCAAATTTACTTAAATCAGAATTAATTATCATAGAAAGGTCTACTTTGTTTTTTAAATCAATGTCATAGTACCAACCATTAAAGTTATAATTTTCTTTTGTAGGTATTGGAATATTTAATTTAAAGTCTGTAATATTTTTACTAGTTAAAACTACTTTATCAACTTTAGAACCACCATTTGTATCAAAATTAATAGTTAAAGATATCTCATTAGGACATTGAATATTAGGAATCCATCTTGCATACAAAGTAATATCTTCATACCCATTTATGCAACCATTAGCATCATATTTTTCCAAATATTTTATATCATTTGTAGTTGTACCCTCAAATTTTTTATTAAAACCTGCATCATAGTACCATCCAGCAAATATAAATCCTTGCATTTCAGGCACGGGCATTATACTAGCATTATCGCAATTAACGCATGCATCAACTGAAGTAATACTTTTACCATTAGTTACAAAATTTAATTTATAATTGTTATTCGATACTTTATCACACTTAGAAGCAGCACTCACACTTGCCATAGCAACTTTCAAACTTTGATTCGAAGTAACAAATGAGACTATTGTTAAAAGCATAGATACAATAAACACAAAATAAAAAAACTTTTTATTCATAAATACAACTCCCTATAATAATATTTTTATACATATTAAGAATATCATCACATAATCACATTGTCAATTACTCAAATAAAAAAGACAATCAATGTCTAATTAAACATACTTGTCTAAATTATTTGGTACTTTATCATTAATAATCATATCTATAATTTTATTTTCTTTTTCTTCACTAACACTTTTTCCTGTAATAGAAGATAACTCATGTATAATTTCTCTTAAAGTATTAGTGTTTTTATAGTCACCTTCCTGTAATTTTTTAGCAAGAGAAACAATAGTATCTCTACTTACATTGGTTTTCTTCTCTATTCGATTAAAAAGATTTTCATTCACATATATCACCTAACATATTATATGCGATTTAGATAATTATGAAACTAAAAATTAAGCATCAACCATTCTGGTTTAAAAATCATTAAAGCAGAAATAATTACCATTATAATTCCACCTATCAATTGAAAATATTTTCCATATTTATTAGAAATAACTTTATTTTCTATGATTTTCATAGCAATAATAAAAATGATAATATCATCTAAAATAAAAAACAATATATAAACAATAGAATAGAAAATTTTAGAATTTAAATTAACATTATTTATAGTAAGAATTTCACTAAACATAACTGGTAGTCTTAAAGAACACAACAGTTCAACAACATTAATAGAAGCAGCTAAAACAATAATACCTAATAATGCAACTATAAATGACTTCTCTTTTATTATTTTTTTAATAGATAAAATTATACTTTTTCTATTCTTACTATTAGCATCTTCACATCTATCATCTTTTTTATCAACAAACTTTAATATAGAAGAAAATCCAAAAATCATTGCAAAAGTAGCAATAGCAGTACGTATATATATAATATCATTTAATAATTTTTCAAGATTTATCCACGAAATTAAAAACAGAAAATATACTAAACCAGATGATAAAAGAAAAGTTATACCAAGTACCCACTTTCTTTTTTTATTTTTCATACTAAGCAATATAGAAATTAAAAAAATCAATATCCAAATAGAACATAGATTCAATCCATCAACAAGTCCTATAACAACTGCAGAAAGTAAAATCGGAAATTCTTTAACATTCTTCTTACCAAAAATTGGAATATTCATACTACTATCCAAATCATTTTTGTTATCTTCACTAGTATCTGTATTTTCATCAACAACACCTAAATATATGCCAACTCTATCAACAAATTTTACATGAGAATAATATTCAATTGAAGATGCAATTTTATCAGGCGTTAATTTTTCCGAAAAACCAGATATTCCAGTGTTACCTATAACTAAATATGGAACACCACTATTACTATCTGTCATAATTTTGTGTACCTCTTCTAATTTTTTTAAATTCTCTTCATCATGCCATACCTCATATTTATATAGTTTAACATTTTCTTTATCTTTAATATATGGCTCCAAATAATTTAATAATGCTTCACAATGAGGACATTCTTTACCATAAAACAAATACAAGTTTAAATCATTTTCACTATCTGCAAAAATAAATATAGGAGTGAACAAAAAAATTAACATTATAACTTTAGTTACTTTTTTAAGCATCTCTCCATCCTCCCTCAACAATATTTAAAACTTCTTCATAATCATGTTCGCCACAAAGTCTATATACTTCGACGTCATTTCTAGTAAAAATTAAAATAGGCATAATTTTACCAGGATTATATTTTTCAACATTATCAAAATTACAATCATATTCATCAATATCAATAACATATTTTTCCGTAATTTTATTAAGAACATTATTCATTATTATGCATGATGGACAATCTAAAGAAGAAATCATAACTATTTTCATTTCAATTTCCTTTCTTGAATGTTATAAATAATTTTCATAACAAATTTTCTACTGAGGAATCTATTAGCAAATACACCAACTTTCATCTTTAATCCAGGAATTATAATTAATTTATTTCTTTTTAATTTTTTTAAGGTATAAGTAGTTACATAATCACTTGATAATGACTTAACGCCAAAATGAACATGTGCCCTATTATTGAAATTAGTATTAGTAGGCCCAGGACATAAAACACTAATTTTAACATTTGATTTTTTTCTTCTAAGTTCTTCATAAATAGCCATTGTTAAATTATAAACATAAGACTTCGTAGCATAATAAGTTGCCATCAAAGGTCCAGGCTCAAAAGCAGCACTTGAAGCAACATTTAAAATTTGACCACAATCCTTTTTAACAAATTCCTTTAAAAATAATTTAGTCAAAATATGATAAGTTACTACATTCAAATCAATCATATTTAATTCATTATCCAAATCAGAATCAGTAAAAAAACCACAATCACCAAAGCCAGCATTATTAATTAACAAATCAATTTTATTTGAATATTTATTATAAAGTTTAAGAACATTACTTTTAACACTTAAATCTAAAACTTCTATTTCTACATTCGTTTTAAGATTTTTTTTCATATCATCTAATTTATCTTTAGATCTAGCAACTAAAACCAAATCATATCCTTCATTTGCTAGTTTATAAGCAAAATCACGGCCTAAGCCACTAGATGCACCAGTTATTAATGCTTTCATACAATCACCAAATTTATTCTAACATAAATCAAAATATAATAAAATAAAAAAAGTTGCTTTTTTATTTAGCAACTTCTTCTACTCTTGTTTCCCTTATAACAACAACCTTTATGGTTCCAGGATATTGCATAGTGTCTTCAATTTTGTCCTTGATTTCACGAGCTATCTTATAACTAGTTAAATCATCAACCTCACTAGGCTTAACAATTACTCTAAGTTCCCTACCAGCTTGCATAGCAAACGTTTTTTCAACACCAGGAGTCTTATTACCAATATCTTCTAAATCTTCAAGTCTCTTAACATAATTTTCTAAAGAATCATTTCTCGCTCCAGGTCTGGCAGCACTTAAAGCATCAGCAATTGCAACTAGTTCAGAAATAACATATTCACTTTTTTTATCTCCATGATGAGACTCAATTGCATTTAACACAACTTTGTCTTCACCAAATTTCTTAGCAATATCTGCACCAATTTCAACATGACTACCTTCTATTTCAAAATCAATAGCCTTTCCAATATCATGCAATAATCCAGCTCTTTTTGCCAAAGAAACATTTTCTCCTAATTCACTAGCCATAAGACCAGCCAAATGTGCTACCTCTTTACTATGTGCTAAAGCATCTTGACCATAACTTGTTCTGAATCCCAATTTGCCAACAAGTTCAACAAGTTCAGGATCCATTTTTGAAATACCAAGTTCAAATAATGCTTCCTCACCTTTTTCTCTAATTATTTTCTTATAATCATCGCATACTTTATCATAAAGTTCTTCAATTCTAGCAGGATGAATTCTACCATCTTTAATTAGAATTTCAAGAGTTGTCTTAGCAATTTCACGTCTAAGTGGATCAAAAGAGGATAATACTATAACTTCAGGAGTATCATCGATAATTAAATCAACACCTGTAACAGCTTCGATAGTTCTAATATTTCTTCCTTCTCTACCAATTATTCTTCCCTTCATTTCATCATTAGGAAGTTCAACAGTACTTACCGTTTGCTCACTAGTAACATCATTAGAATATCTCTGCATACTTGAAACTAAAATTTCTTTTGCTTTTCTATCAGCCTCAAGTTTTGCTTCATCTTCTCTTTCTTTAAGGTATGATGAAATTTCTCTATTCATTTCATCTTCAACCTTTTTCATAACTAAATCTCTAGCTTTTTCCTTAGAAAATCCTGAGATTTTTTCCAAAAGGGCAATTTGCTCTTTTATTATGCTCTCCATTTTTGCATCTTTTTCTTGAATTTCTTTTTGTCTTGCCAATAAATCTTTGTCTTTTTGATCCAAATTTTTCTCTCTTTGAGTTAACAATTCATCTCTTTTGTCTAAACTTTTCTCTCTACTGTCAATTCTTTGATTCAATTCATTAAGTTCTTTTTTCTTTTCCTTAATTTCAACATCAGTTTGATTTTTTAGTTTATAACTTTCTTCCTTTAATTCTAAAATGCCATCCCTTTTAGCTTTCTCTGCTTCTCTTTTGGCATCTTTAATTAGTTTATCAGCTTCCTTTTGAGCAGCACTCACTTTTAATTTATTGAAAATTAAAATAATTGAAGCTCCAACAAATAATCCAACCACAACAAGCAAAATGGAGAAGACAACATCATTCATATCTTTCCTCCATTATTTCTTTCTAGAAGTATAAATACTTCTACTAATATTGTAAAATTTTATCAAGTTATTGTCAACTTTATTTTTTTATCTTGACATATTTTTTCTTTTAATACGAACTCTAATTTTTTTAACCTTGCAAACTCTCAAAAAGCAATAAAGTATAAATATTAAAAATAATAAAATAAACTTATAATCCCAAATAAAACCCCAAAAGCCAAAATGTGCTTTCTCATTATAGATGAGTTTAAAAGAATCTAAAACTTTATCATTATACATTATTTTTACATTGCCAAGTTCAGTTTTTACAGGCGTGAAAATTGTTATTTCATCTACACCATCATATACATATTTTAAATCATTCTTGTCAAAATTTTTGCTTAAATAATCCTCTATCTTAGCACTGGATTTCACATCAATTTTTCTTTCTTTAGAACCTTTAACTTTTATGGTAGTAATAATGTCATTGTAATCTACTATGTTTTTGTATTCATAATTATCAGCATAATAATTATAAATATTCAAAGAATCTTTTATATGAGATGTAGAAACACCATTCATTGCATTCAATGTAATTAATAAATAATCAACATTGTTTATTGTTGCAGTGGAAGCTAAACAATATCCAGCAGCACTAATGTATCCAGTTTTAGAACCCGTTATATTTGAAATGTCAAAGCCAGATTTTTTATTGTATTTACTTAATGTGCTAGAAGCTTTACCGCCAATAGAATAATTATATTCTTTTGATGTAAATATTTCTTTAAACTTTTCATTTTTTAAAGCGTAAATTAAAAGTTTAGCCATATCACTAGCGGAACTATAATTATTAATATCAAATAAACCAACTGGATTTGCAAAGTGCGTTTCACTCAAGCCAATTTCTGTAGCTTTTAAATTCATTAATTCAACAAATTTCTTTTCATTTCCAGAAATAGAATAAGCCAAGCCATTAACAGCATCTGCTCCACTTTCAAGCATTGTACCATATAATAAGTCATCATATGTAACTGTTTGTCCAACTTTAAATCCGACAACAGAAACATCCCATTCTATATTTTTTAACATATCATTCGTTATTGTAACTTTTTGAGTATAATCATCAATATTTTCAATAGCAACCAAAACAGTCATTATCTTAGTTAAACTGGCAACATAAGCCTTTTCATGACTATTTTTTTCAGATAAAATCTCAGTTTCATTCATATTATACAAAATATATTTATCACTTGTAACATCTACAACTTCGGCGAAAACATTTGAATTAAAAATAAATATTAACATTAAAAAAACAAAAAAATTTTGAAAAAAACGATTATTCATAAAAACTCCTATTATAATTGAGAAATAATATTCTTTATTATTTTATTAATAGACTCCACAACAAAATTATAATTATTTTTATTAAATTCATCAATAATTTCAGCAACATCCATATTAATCCTATTAATTATTTCATTATTTAATTCATTATTATCATAAACATAAATTACAGAATTAATATATTCAATAAAATTTTGAGAACATTTTGAATTGATAATAGAACCATTTTTTTCGGAAATTTTATTCAAGAAAACAATTGTAGATTGCTTAATGATTTCGGTGCTAGTTTTGTTTTCAATGTATTTCCAAATAATTTTTTCATAGTTATTTAAAAGATTTATGTATTTTTCTATAATTTCACTATTGGTATCCATCAAATGATTTATTAGATTTTCTTCAATATTTTTATTCAAAATTTTTTTATTCATGGGAATTTTATGTTTGTCAAATATATTTACTAAACGTGATACCAGCCTATTTTGAAAAGCAACAAATAAAAAATTGTTGTCATCTATTATACTTTTTCCACTATCGTTAATTTTAATCATAATACTATTCATATATTCATTATAGCATCATAAAAAAGTAATTTAATAAATTTATAACATAATTAACAAATTATTTACTTTTTTTATGAAAAAAGTAGTGTTTTAAAAAGTTTTTGCGAATTATATTTATAGGAGGATATAATATGGAAACATTTATAGAATTAGACAAAATATTAAAAGAAATTAAGAGCAAGGGATATATAAAGTTAGAATATCTTGATAGCGGTGGAGCAGGAAAAATGTTAGAAAAATTATTAGGAAAGAAATTAGATAACAAATCAAAACCAGATTATAAAGATGTTGAAATCAAAGTTAGCAATAAAAAAACAAAATATCCAATTTCATTAATCAGTATAATTCCAAAAAATAAAATTAATTTAAATACTATAGAATATTTAGTAAGAAATTATTCACACAACGGATGTTTTGATAACAATAAAAGTAATAAATATCTAAACGGAAATGTAACAACACAAGAAATAAAATATGTAAACAGAAAAACAGGATTTAAATTAGAAATCGACAAAATTGAGAACAAAATATATTTATTAATTATTCAAAATAAAAAAATAGTTGATAGAAATATTTATTGGAATTTAAGTGAAATTGAAGAAAAAATAGAACAAAAAATGAATCTTTTAATAATTGTCACAGCAAAAACAAAACAGATAAATAGTTCAACTTATTGTATATACAAAGATATAATGTATTACAAATTAAAAAGTTTTTATTTTTTTAAAGATGCACTAGAATCTGGAATTATAAGTATATCATTTAACATAAAAATTGATAAAAATGATAAAATAACTTATCATGGAATTAGATTTTGTATCAATATGAAAGATATAACAAGTATTTACACGAAAGTACATGTAAAAACATAAAAAATTAATAGATAAAACAAAATTGCCTTTGATTAAATCACTTAACAATTGGCAATTATTACTTATGAGAAC
>CAZBAZ010000008.1:0-41559 GCA_964490375.1 uncultured Clostridium sp. | reverse complement strand
CTTCTGTATCTCCTTTTTTAAATAGTGCATTACTCTCTTGATTAGATTCTATGGCATTGAGTAATTCTTCGCTTGCTTCTTTACCATTAATTACTTCTGATATTTGTTTTATCTTCTCAACTTTTAATCGAGGAACAAATTCTTCAATGTTCATTTCATCTAATATACTGTCTACTTTTATGTTATTTTTGTTTGCAATTTCCAAAATCTTATACATTATTTCAGTTCTAATTTTATTTAATGTTTCTTGATTTACATCTGTTAAATCATATTTTTTTAGTAATTCTTTTATTGCTATTTCGCTTTCTTTTATAGAATTAGTTGCTATTTTTTCAAAAACAGCCTTTACATTTAATAATTGATTCTCTAATCCATATTTTCCTTTAACTATTTCTTCTTTTAGTTCATTTAATGTTTTGATTCCATTAACACCGTATTTAGCTATAAGTTGATTTAAATCATTATATAATTTTGTTTTTTGTTCTATTTGTGATTCTAACTCTTCACGAATACTAGTATTAGATTTAGTTTCTCCTGTAGTATTATTTTCAGTGTCAACATTAGAGTTTTCTTTATTTAAATTTTCTCGTCTTTGATTCAATGTTTCAATATTGTCTCGAAGTGTATTAAGTACATTATATAATGATGAATTGCCATTTAGACCAGGTAAAGCACCCATTTGAATTAAAACTACTGTTCCAAGTACTGCATTTTGTGATACTAATTCAGGTTTGACTCTTGAATTTAATTTTTCACTATTTTTTGCAGGTTTTGGTGCTATAGTTTCTGTTTGACCATCATTTCTAGTATTTTGGCTTGCATCGCTATTATTGTTAGCACTTTCTTCCGTATTTTCAGTTTTACTAGTTGTTGTATCACTTGATGTAGTATCTGTACTTACTTCAATATTATATATATTTCTTGAAAATCTAAATGCATACTTATCTTTAATATTATTTAATATTTCTTTATTCTTTATTTTTCCAAGTCTTTCAACAATTTCTGTTTCAAAAACTCCTAAAGTTACAATATCTGTTCTTTCAATTAATGCTTCTATACTTGTATCTGACATTTCCGATAATCTAGCAACAATATCTTCAGAATATATTTTTAAAGTATTTGAATCTAATCTAGAAACGAAGTTATTAAACTGTTCAGTTGTCAAGCTTGAAATGTCAAATTCTGGATTTAATAATATACCTAAAATATTATCAATTTCAGTTGCACTAGTTTTGTTTGAATTAATTCTTTCTGTTAATTCTTTTATAGATTCTGTTAATTGAGATTTTTTATTTTCATTACCTTTTTTTAAATTTTCTTTTAAACGTTCTAATTCACTTCGACGTTGTTCTAGCTCACTCAAATCTTTTTTTGAAATTTTTTCTTTTCTTTTTCTTTGATTTTCTAATTTATCTTCTAAACCTTTAATTCTGTTTTCTATTTTCTTCACTTTAGATGATTGTGTTTCATTCAAACTACTAACTTCTTCAAGTTCAGCTTTTAATTCTGCTAAAGTTGCTTCGTCAATTTCGATATTTTCTATTAAACTTCGTGCTTCATTTGCTAAATTGATTCCTAATGATTCTGTTAATTTTTGATATGACTGTATTTTAGCATCTATAAGCATTATTTTAACTTGCACTTTTTCTAAATCAGCTTTGTTCTCACTTAATTTATCTTTATTTATTTCTGAATTTATATCAGAATTATCTTTTTCTAAATCCTCTATATCTTTCTTTAATTTTTTTTCTGTTTCTATCAATTCAGCACGTTTAGTTAAACATTCTTTATATGATTGAAATTCAGTACTCCTTAAACTAGCAAGTCTAGAATTGGCTACTAATTTTGCAGTAACTTGCATTGTAGCAAATTCTATTTCGCCAATCTTTTCTTCTTTGCCAATTGCTTCTTTTATGCTTTTTGCTGCTTTTTTCAATGCTTTTTCTATTTTGCTTTCATTATTGCTTTCTGCGCTTTTTTCTTGTTCTTTACAATAATTTTCATAATCTGATTTGAAACCAGCTGTATCCATATATCCTGCTACTAAATCTCCAACGGTTCCTGTTTGGCTTTGTTCTCTTATTCGAAGTCTCATTTCATTTAATGCTTGAAATGTATTTTTTGGTTTTCCTTCTGCTAATGCTTGCTGTTGTATTTGATTCATCAGATATTTAAATCCTAATGTTGATCCTGTACATTCATATGCCACAACTTCTGGAATAAACTTTGTTGTACCTTCAAATATTGCTCCAGAAATTGCGCCATACAAAGCTGCCTTTTCTACAGATGTCCAATCGATTTCATTCCATAAAGTGGCTGCATCAGTTTTTAATCCATTATCTTCTTTCCATTGCTCATATGTGTATTCTGGACTTTTTATTCTTTCAAACTCAGCTGCTATGGTTTCTATATCAATGCTATCTAACCAATCTTCCAATTCCATGCTATATATGTTCAAATATTCATCTTTATCTGTTGTATTACTTAAAGCATCTGATTTCCATTCTATAAATTTTTCTTCTTGATATTCTTCTAATGATAAATTTTCCATTGTTGATTTCATTTCTATAAAATTGCTTTCAGAAGCATTAATTAGACGTTGTACTATTGGATCAATAATTTCCTGTGCACCTTCTTCAAGTCCTTCACTAAACATATTTAAAATATAATTCAATGCTGCTGATTTGAAAGACCCTTCCACAAATTTTTCCCCGATTTTTGTCGTTAATAGTTTAGCTATTGGAAGTTTTGCTACTGTCATGCTTGAAATACCTCCGACTGTAGCTTGAAGTCCAGTTTCTAATGCACCATTAATAAGCCCATATATTCTTGCTTGTTCCATTGTCATTCCACTTTGAAGACCTTGTTCAGTTGCATTTCCCGCTGTTGACATAAACATAGTACATAAACTCAAAACAGGTCCTATAGTTGGAATACAACTTAAAGCAACTGTAGGTAACATATTTGCTAAACTAGTAGTTACCTCATAAGTTCCTAACATAAAATTACTATTAAAAGCTCCACTTCCATATTCATTTAACAAATATGAACTTATTAGCATGCTTCTATAATCACTTGCATTTCTAATTCCATCTGGATCTACAAGATTTTTGAACCCATCTACAAATTGTGCTCCTCCAGCCCAAGCACCATATCCTACAGTTGTAAACCAATCTTCAACATCATTTCTTCGTTCTAATTTAGCAACATAGTTGTTGTATTGTTCTGTAGCAACGCATAATGCTCCATATTCTACATAACTTTTATAGTCTACTTTAAATGAATCATAATCAGAAGTATTAGCTTTATATGTTAAAACCTCTAAATCAACTCCATTTTGAGCTAAATAATTTATTCTATCAATTTGATTACTAGAAGTGGTGTAAGTTTTATACCCAAATGGCAATTTCCCATCATTTTCTCTTGCTATACCAGCCAAATATATTTCAATATCTTCTTCAGATGCCTCAATTTTATTTCCATCCGCGTCATAGGCATTTATATTTATTTCAATGATATTACCCCAATCATCAGTTTTTTCTTCACGTGTAAGTTTAGTTATTTCTGATTTACTATTCGTTTCAAAATCCGGCTTTGAACGCACTTTATAATTTGCGACTACTTGTGTAAAGTTTGTACTTTCAACTCCAATACGATTAACTATATCACATACTTCTTTAAAATTATTGCATTCTGCTAATTCAGTATACAAATCATCAATTGCATCGCTATATTTAGTCGCTTCTGCTTGATGTTTTATTGTATACTCGGCTAAAAAATCATTTTCTGCTTCAGTTCTCTCAGTTTCAGGCTTGGCACTAATAATAGTTGCATAACCATTTTCCCATATTTCTTTTGAAGCAGTGCTTGATAAATGTGCCTTTCCACATTTTTTTGCTAATCTCGTTACTTCTGCTTCTGCAGCATCTGCTTCTTCTTTTAATTCAGTCTCTTTTGCATAATCTATAAACATTGCTAGGACGCCTTGTCCAGCCTGATAACAGTTGATGTCTCGCTGGTCCTCATATTCGTCTTGTGCTGCATTTGCTGTATTTTTTGCTATTGTAAGCATATCATCTAAATTGTCGGTATGTACATTGTTATTCTGCTCAATTAATGATCTATACATGCTATCATTATTTACAATTGTTTCTCTAAAATTTTCTGCTACAAGTTCTCCGTCATCATTACCATATATCTCTTTAAGCGTTTGCCTTGATGACATAACTTTTGTTCCTATTTTATCCCCATAAACTTCAGTTGCATCTCCATATGGCAAGGATTCTGCTGTTACATATTGAGAAATATATTCACGTTTATCAGATGCATTCATATATCCTAGATACTCTTTTACACCTTGTGGAAAATCAACTGGTGAGTACTCTTCCTGATTCTCTTCTGCTTGTTTCTTAGACTCATTTATTTGATTTTGGCTCACAAATGTATTTAACATTGTTAGTCTATTTAAACTTGATATATATTTATCTACTGCTTCATTTGCTTTTTCATAGTATTCATCTTCTGTTGAATCATCGCCATCATCTTTAATACCTATTGGATTGCCATTCTCATCTTTAATAATAAGATTTTGATGTTCTGCATCAATTTGTTCATATTCAGGTAAACTATGTTCATAGTATTCATCTTGTGCATCAAATGTTTCTTCAAATAGGCTTCCATATATTATTCTATTTGTTGAACTGCCACGACTTTTTACAATATTCAAGTATCTATCGTAATTTTTTTGTTCCTCTGCATTTCTATATGGTACAAATATAGTTTCATTTGTTTCAGAATCAGTAACAGTATATCCACCATTTTCCCTATAATATGATTCATAATCTTTATATTTTATAGATTCGCCATTTTCAATTGCTTTATCATAAAGTACATTAAATTGCTCTTCTGTTAAAAAGTCTCCTACTTTTTTTCTTATTCCTTCTTCTGTATATGTAGCGTTTATTGCTCCTATTCGACAAAGTTGGTAATAATGATTATATATTGATATTTTGCTTGTATCACCAGTTTCGTTTCCTAAATCATCTATATATGTGTCCATTTTGTCATAATGATCTTCATTTTCAGTATTTCTACCTGTTTTAGTAAGGAAATTCCAATATCGTTGTTCTAAAGCTTTTTGTTCGTTGGTTTTTCCATCATATGATGCTTTTTTTTCGCCTTCTTCTTCTCCATTTTCATTTATATTATATCCATAAAGGCCATCTTCAACATTTAATTCAACATAGTCTAATAGACCTTTTTGATTTTCATCAAGATTAAGATTTTGGCGTTCATTCATGACAAGCATTATATTTGAGGCTATAGTATCGCCATATCTCTCGCAATATTCTATTACTTCTTCTTGCGTTAAAGTTTTACCTTTCATCGCATATTTTTGGTATACCTCTGTATTTTTATAGTCATCGCTTCTTGCTATATCTGCTTGATTATATTCCGTAAGTCTGCCGCTAAAATCTAAAAAATAATTATTCATAGTGTCATCAGCATAGTAACAACTAAGAAAATCTTTTAAAGTTTCCTCATCCATACCACTAATATCTACTTTTTCATCGGCATGTGCTCTATTCCATAGAACTTCAAATACCTTAGCTCTATCCATGTTAAAAGTTCCATCTTCATTTAAAAAATAGGATTCATCTGCTGCCATTTCGCTTTGCAATTGTTGATAATATCCCGCTTCATCCATGTCTAACAATTTTTGCCTTAAATTTGAAAGTTTTGTTTTCATTCCTGACAAAAAATTATTTCCATCATTTCCATTAAAATTTGCTAATGTAGTTCTATAACTTGAATGTGTCCATGAACTATTATTTAATTCTTTATAATTTCCAGAATCCATATCAGTAAAAACGCTTGAAAGTCCACCATCAGGCCCATATGATTTACATTCAGTAATACTACCACTGACTTGAAACTCTCTATCGCATCCTAGAAGTGATAAAGCATTTTCTAAAGCAAGATATGAAATATGAATGGAATCTCCGCCTCCACCGGAATCGCCACCAGATCCTTGCTTTTCTACATCTTCGTCTTCCTCTTCTTCATCATTTTGTTTTTCTTCGTCTGTTTCTTGTTCTTCTGAGTCACTTCCTAAAAGATTTTCAAGTTCTTTGAGCACATCACTAGTTTCTTCGCCATCCTCAAGTTTTTCTAAAAGATTTTTAACTTCTTCACAAATTTCACTATTTTCTTGATCATCTACAAGGCTTTCTAATACAACTTTAAGATCTTCTTTAGTAATATCAGCATCTACACTTTCAGTACTTAATTCATTATTTTCTAATGATGTAGAGTCTTTTTCACTATCTATTTCTAATGAATCATTATATTTTCCACTTTCATACGCAGTTTTTGAAGTTGCATTTTCATCATTATTTTTTGCATTATTTTTTTTAACTGATTCGGCTTTTTCAATTTTTTCTTTATTTTTTGAAACGGTATTATTTTTTATCTTTTCTACAGCATCTTTTGATTTTTTTTCATGTGATGCGATTCCTGCAGCAATAACACCTGCTCCTGCAGCTGCAGCTCCTACTCCTGCCAAAACATCTTTCTTTTTTTTCTTAACATCAAAAACATGCCCACATCTTGGACATTTTCTATCATTTTTATTTACCATTAACCCACAACTGCTACATTCAATCATATTTCACTCCACAACCTTTTTTCAATTATTTTTTGGCTTAGTTGACGATCCCTGTTTAGCAGCATAGCAAGATGCGCAATCCGTTGTCATATTTCTAAGCGTACGTTGTTTATTTCTTTTTTCTTCCTGCATTTTTGTAATTGCATTACTCAATATTGTTTTTTGATTCTCTAGTTCATTGTTCATGTCATTAAATTTATTAATATATGTAGCGCTTTCACCATTATCATATGAGCCATATGCTGATATTTGTGAGCATTGGTTTTGAAAGGTATCAAGATAACTTAAGTAGCAATCTACTTCAGCTTGTCCTAATTTAATATCATCGCTTAAATCCTTATATTCTGCTATTTTTATTCTTAAATTTTCAATTTCAGTCGATAGTTCAGCTTTTTTAGCATCGTTATGTTGGCACATTCTTATCAATCCCTTCTTATTTCATAAATAGAATAACTATTTATTGTTCTACTTATGAAATAAGAAGTTATAAAATAACTTCTTATTTGTTTAGCAACTTTTCTTAATTAATTAGAATGTATAATTTTGAATTGCTGTTGTTATACTTGCTGAAGCTGTTGCTAAAGTTTCTTTGTATACATTTGAATTACTGATGAATGTATCGAATGATTCTTGAGCATTTTCTCTTCCAGTTCCTGCTGTCCAGTTTTCCATAATTGAGTTATAATATTTTTTAACTTCAGAAATGAAACTATCGATAGAACCGTTAGCAGCGTCAATTTTAGTTTTTCCATTTGATGCTTCTGGAGTGATACCTACAGTATCTCTTGTATCTGTATAATCTTCCATTATAGTTTTATTTTCACAACTAATAGCACCAAAAGCTTCTAGTCCAGCACCATTAGAATTTTGAATTTCTCTATAATTTGCAGCAATCTTTGAAGATTCAGTAGCTAAAGCAGCTAAAGAATTTCTAATTCCTACCATTGCATTGTGAACTTTTACAATGTTTTGTATTTGAACTCCTGCATCTTTTCCTTCCCAACATCCTTTCAAAATTTGAATTCCGCTTGCTAAATTAGCAATAATTGTATCAGCGCTGTAATCTCCACCACCAATAACAACATTGTTATATAATCCGTAAGCATCATCATGTAGTGCTTGTACACTATTAACCTTATGATTCATATCATTACCTCCTAGTATAATTTTACAACTTATTCAAATTACTAGCAAGTAAATTTACACTTTTTTTTCACAAAAAAATCAAGTAATTGATTTTACTTGATTTCATTTAATATTTTTATTAATATTGGAACTCCATTTTTGATTACAATTGCATACTTATTATTGATATTTGATAATATTGCTTTTTGAATTATTGTTTTTAATACAAATTGTTGTGATAATCCTTGTCCAATCCATATACCATTATTAGTATCAATATTATTTTTATACCAATCTTCATATTCATATTTCTTAAATCCTGATGGAATATCAATTAAGATAAAGTTAATTTTTGGATATTCTTTATTGTTAGAAAGAATTTCTTTAAATATTTTTTTATGATCATCATCTAGTTTATCATAAAACTTACTAAATCCGATTATAACAACTGCTAAATTAGAATATTTTTCAACGCTTCTAAAGTTCATATTATTATCAGATAAAATTTCTTGAATATTCTTATTAAAACTATTTATTGTATCTATTGCTTCATTAAAATTACTATTACAATAATTTTTACTATAAGTATATTTTTCAAAATAATTTTGTGAATCAATCATATACATTTTAAATGTATTATTTGAATTTAATGTTCTAGTTATATTTTTTATAAATAAATCCATATTTTCAAATTCATTAGAACTAATTATTGTAGCAACTCTCTTTTTAAAATTAAATAGTGATGCGTTTAATGATTCTTTAATTATTCCTAGTGGTACATTATCTAATCCAGTGTATTTATCTTTGAATTTGTCTAATTCTATTGTTTCTGGCATTACATGAACAGCAGGTGCTTTTGCATAATTTCTACTTGCTAATGTTTTTACAAAATTACTAATGCTTTCATATGAGTTTTTATTTTCATCAATAAATGCTGTTTGAAATTCACAAACTTTTTCTAATTTAATAAGACCTCTTCCTAGATTATTAGATGGTACTAAACCATTTGTTTTTCCTAATATATCTTTGTATGACATTTCATTTGTTAATTGTAAGCAAATACTATTTTTACAACTTTGAACTACTTTCATTTTTACACTACTTTGTGTTTCTGTTGTAATTATGAAATAAATTCCATATTTATTGCCATCTCTTATAATTGGATAGAATTTATCTATTATATCATTATATAATTCACTTAAAATTTCAATTGAGTTAATTTCTACTACTATATTAGGTAATTTTTTAGGACTGTTTTTAATATAATTTTCATAATTTCCACCATAACTAGTAAATAGTTTTTTACGTTTATTTAATTCTAATGTTAATAGTTTAGCTAAATTATCAATTTTTTCATCGTCGCCATTAATTACAACATCTCCTACTTGTGGAGCATCTTTAAAATTAGTTAATGTTTCTGCTCCAAAATCTAATACATATAAATTTAATTCATCTGTACTATAATTATTTAGCATTGAATATGTTAGTGTTTGTAAAAATTCATCTTTTCCACTTTCATTCATTCCATATATTAATGTATTACCATTATTTTTTAGATTAATTGTTAATAAGCCTTGTTGTTGTGATGATGGATTATCATATTCACCAATTATAGGATTAATAATATAGTCTTCTTTAACGTAATTATATTTTTTAGATAATGATTCTACATATATTTCATTAGGTACTCTATCTAACCATAGTTGATTAATTTTTAATGGAGTTTCTTCTCCAATATGTATTAGGTATTTAACTATATTAGTTAATTCTTCTCCTTCTGAATGTAATAATCTTTTTGAAATTATATTATTTATTGTTTTACTTACTGAACCAGTATTATCTATTAAATATAAGTTTTTATCAACTGATTTCTTAAATTCATTATTAGGGTAATATTGAGCTCCAGCCCATGCTGCTTGTCCTATTGCAAAGTATTCACTATATCCTACTAATAAATAGAATCTACCTACTTGTTTTATTTCAGCTGCTAAATCGTTTCTAATCATTTCCATACTATCTTGTTTATCTTGAACTTTTAAACAAACTTTGAATTTTGAGTTTGACCATATTTGACCATCTACTACTCCTGATGGTTTTTGTGTAGCAAGTATTAAGTGTACTCCTAGTGAACGTCCAATACGTGCTGTACTAACTAAATCTTCCATAAAGTCTGGTTGTTGATCTTTTAATTCAGCAAACTCATCGCAAACTATAATTAAGTGTGGCATTGGTTCTTTTATTACACCATCTCTATATAGTCTTTGATATTTATAGATATCTATTGTTCCTTCACCAGTTTTCAACCTTACGTCATTAAATATTTGTTGTCTACGAGTAAGTTCACTATTAATACTAGCAAGTGCTCTATTTATTTCTGTTTTATCTAAGTTTGTGATTGTTCCAACTACATGTGGTAATTTTTTACCAGTTTCTGAATCAACAAATGCTCCTGCAAGTCCTCCACCTTTATAATCAATTAATACGAATGCAACTTCTTCTGGACTATAGTTAATTGCCATAGAAAGTACATATGAAATAATAAATTCTGACTTACCACTACCAGTCATACCAGCAATTAATCCATGTGGACCATGTTGCTTCTCATGTAAATCTAATACAAATGGATCTCCTACTGTATTAATACCAATTTCTGTTTTTAATGATCTTGTAGGATTATTATCTTTCCATCTATTTAATACATTTAATTGTTCTATATTACCTACTCCAAATAATTCTAAGAATGTAATATTATCAGGTAACATTTTACTCTTTTCTTCTATATTGATAGGTAAATTTGATAAAATTTTTGTACAAGCAAACATATCATATGAATCATTTATTTCTTCTAAAAATTTAGTTTGACTATTGTTTTCAGTATTCAATATTGTTGATGTTTTTTCACCAATTATAATGAATTTAGATACTTCACTTGGTACTTTTGATAATTTTTCTTCTAATATAATTAGACTAAAACCTAAATTATTTGTTTTTTCTTTTATTATATTACTAATGATTTCAATTTTTCTTGATGCATCTATATCATCAATTATTATTAAATAATAACCATTGTTGAAACTTGTAAAATCTTTTGCAGCATCACCATTTTTTGATAATACTTTTCTTCCTTCATATATTTGAATAAGATAATTTGAAACTTCTTGCATTTCTTCTGTATTAGTAGCAAAGAATCTTATTGATTTGTCATTTGAGAAGCAATAAGGCATTTCTCTTAAATATTCCCATCTATGTTTATTTGCATCATTTGTGAATATTACTATTTTTAAATCATCATAACTATGAAATGCCATAGCTTGTAAAAGCATATTATTTGTAAATGATACATATTTTGGATAAATACCATTAATACCAGTTAATGTATTTTGTATGAATGAGTATCCAATTGGAACATTGTTTATTACTTTATTAAAATCTATTAGTTTATTTAACATTAATTTTAAGTTATCATTATCCATTGAAAAGTCTTCACTATGATAACTAATTTTGGTATTAAAGTTAACATCACCAATACCTACTCTTACTGTTAAGAAATCATTTTGGTCGTTTCTTCTAGACCACAATGTTCTTCTTTTATTCATTATCATATCATAACAAACATCTGTTGAAATTAAATTTTCTTCTAATGTTCTTTTTTGGTTTTCATATTCTACGGCTAACTCTTTATCTTTTTTATCTATATAATTTTGATATAAAACTTGTCTTTCTTCTTCTTTCTTTTGTTTTTGTTTCTTTTCAAATTTTTTTGTAACGAAAGGCCAAACTAACATAGTTAATAACATAGATATACAAATTACAAGTGATGGAATAATACTTCTAAATGTTTTTTGTCCATCTACAACTGACATAATTGAATTTGAAAGTGTCATCATTGAACTTGCTGCCATTGTTAGCATTGGTGCAAGTGTTACCCATAATGGAGTTTCTTGATTTTTTTCTTTTGCAGGTGGTGAATCTATAACCATCTCATATGTTTTAATTTCTTTTCTAATACGAGGTGACTTTAGAAAGTAATCTTCATCTTTATAAATGTCTTCATTTTCAATTTCTTCTTCTGTTAAGTTATCATCTACTATGAAATCAATTTGTTCTAATCCATTTATTGTTAAATTATTAAATGGATTGTTTATAAATATATATCCGCATGTAATTAATATTTTAAATCCATATATATTTATTAAATCGCAATAATTACAGGTAGATTTTTTTTCAACCCTTCTATCATTTACATAGCAAACTAAATTTTCTCCTACTTCTAGTGTCCATTTTTTATCTTTATAAGTAAGTATTATGTGTTCATTTCCTACTATACTTATTGGTACACTTATATTACATGTAGAGGCAGAACCAAATTTTATAATTGAATTATCTTTTATTATGTAGTTTTTATATGAACTATCAGTTAAATAATCACAATATAATAAATATTTTTTATCATTTTTCTCAACGTTATAATATTTTTTAGGTCTAAGGCAAATGTTTTCTGTATTGCCATCTGTATCTGACAATTTTACGTTTTTTCCTGAATTTATAATCCATTCATTATTAGAAACAGTAATATTAATAACATTTTTATTATGTGTGTCTTTTAACCAAAAATTACCTATTTTTTTTACTGGAAGTTCAAAGGTAATAATTCTATCATCATCAAATAAATATACATTCATTTTTATTCCTCCTAGATAAGAACTAATTTTGTACTGTTTTTAATGTTAGTTTCTCTTACTAAAGTATTATTTTTATAACATTCTCCAGTATCAGCATTCATTATTACTGTATTCTTAGTAAAATCAATTGAATCAGTAACAATATTGCTTAATAGTTTAGTTATATTACCTATTTTTTCATTTATTGGAATAAAAAATTCACAATTTTTACTTAAAGATAATATGTATACATTAACTAAAATTTTATTTTCATACATATAAAAACACCCTCTTATCCTACTATAAAAAGTATACTATAAAATAATTTGAATTTAAAGTTTTTTGTTAAAAAAAGTTGTTTATTCAACAACTTTATTTATTAAATGATAATTTTATTTTAACTTTGGACTTTTATATTCCCATTCAAGTTCTGCTAGGGCTTTTTTTTCTTCTTCTGTTAATTCTAACTTTTCTTTTGTTATAGGCTCTGGTTTATAATTTACGTACCCGAAAACTTCATTTACTAATTCACCATTTTCATCTAATTCTCTAGCTATACACCTATATGCATCATCAACATTATCTACCATTTTGCCATCTTTGTCAAAATAATATACTTCAGTTTTCTTACCAATCATATTATCTCCTCACTTTATTTGATTATATCATCTAAAATATTAAAAGTAAATTATTATGATAATAAAAAAGAAAATGCATTAAGCATTTTCTTCTGTTTCTTCATTTTCTTCATTTGTGATTGCTTCTACTGTTTCTTCATTAGAATCATCAGTTAAGAATTTTTCTTCTAATACCTCAGCAGCATCATCATCTAGAAGTTCATTTTTTAACATTACTTCAATATTGTTATATTGTTTAGCACCAGTTCCTGCTGGGATTAGTTTACCAAGAATAACATTCTCTTTTAAACCATGTAGCATATCAACTTTTCCTCTTGTAGCAGCATCTGTTAAGATTCTTGTAGTTTCTTGGAATGATGCAGCTGATAAGAATGAATCAGTTTCTAATGATGCTTTTGTAATACCTAGCATAATTGGTTTACCAGTAGCTGGAACTCCACCATTTAAGATAACTGGTTTATTAATTTCACCGAATTCTCTTAGAGGTACAGTTAAACCTTCAATAAGGTTAGTATCTCCTGGATCAATAACTCTAATCTTAGTAATCATTCTTCTAACAACTGTTTCAACATGTTTATCTGAAACATCAACACCTTGACTCTTATAAACTTTTTGAATTTCTTTTAAGATATAACCTTGTACTGTAGTTGGATCAGTAACAGCAAGTAATTCTTTTGGAGAAATACTTCCTTCTGTTAATGGGTCTCCAGCAGTTACAACATCACCCTTTTCAACTCTAAGTTTAGCATTGTATTGAGTAACATGTTCACGAGTTTCAACATCGTTAGTAATATATATTTTAAATCTATTGTTCTTATCATCAGTAATCTTAGTAATCTTACCATTGATTTCAGCGATAGTAGCTTTAGCTTTAGGAATACGAGCTTCGAAAAGTTCTTCAACTCTTGGAAGACCTTGAGTGATATCTGCAGCTGATGCAACACCACCTGTATGGAATGTACGCATTGTTAATTGTGTACCTGGCTCACCGATTGATTGAGCAGCCATAATACCAGTAGCTTCACCTACTTCTACTAGGTTACCAGTAGCAAGGTTGATACCATAACATTTTTGACATACACCATTAGTACACTTACAAGTAAGTACACTTCTGATTTCCATCTTAGTAATTCCAGCTTTTTCTATCTTATCAGCAATCTTTTCAGTAATAAGTGCTCCCTTATCAACTAATACTTCTTTAGTTTCAGGATTTAATACTTTTTGATTTGAGAAACGACCTGTTATTCTATCTTTAAAGCTTTCAATAACAGCTCCACTCTTTTCATCAGTGAATGCTTCAACTTCAATACCTTGAATAGTTCCACAATCTTCTTCACGTACAATTATATCTTGTACAACATCAACTAAACGTCTTGTTAAGTAACCTGCATCTGCAGTCTTAAGAGCTGTATCGGCAGTTCCTTTTCTAGATCCGTGTGTTGATAAGAAGAATTCTTGAACGTCTAATCCTTCACGGAATGAAGCTAAGATTGGAATTTCTACTTGACCACCATCTGGTTTAGCCATAATACCACGCATACCAGCAAGTTGTCCTAATTGGTTTGCAGAACCTCTGGCTCCAGAGTTAATAATCATTGATAATGGATTTTCTACATCTTGTTTTAGTAATTCACCTAATTTACCTTGAACATTATTTGTAGCATCTGTCCATAATTTAATAACTTTATTATGTCTTTCTTCATCAGTTATAAGACCACGTTTAAACTGTTTATTGATTTTTTCAATAGTAGCATTTGTTTCAGCTATAATAGTTTCTTTTTCATGGTTAACTGGTATATCAGAAAGTGAAATTGTTATACCAGATTTAGTACTATATTTAAATCCTAAATCTTTTAATTTATCTAAGAAAATTGATGTTTCTGTAGTTTTATATCTCTTAAATATTTGAGCAATTATTTTTCCTAAATCTTTTTTAATTAAAGCAGGAATTAAAGGCATTTTAGCAACTTCTTCTGGAAGATTCTTACCTTTTTCAATAAAGAATTTATCTGGAGTCATAACTTCGATATTTTCTTTACTTCCTTCGTTAATGTAAGGATAAGTATCTGGGAATATTTCATTGAATATTATTTTACCAGCAGTTGTTACTATATATTTATCTTTTTGCTCATCAGTCCAAACTTTATGTTTAAATTCCTTAGTTGGAATACATACTCTAGTATGAAGAGTAATATCACGTCTTTCATAAGCCATTAAAACTTCATTTGGATCTTTATAAGCTTTACCTTCATTAGGTTCACCAGCTAATTCTAATGTTAAATAGTAGTTACCTAATACCATATCTTGAGATGGTGTAACGATTGGTTTTCCATCTTTAGGGTCAAGTATGTTATTAGCACCTAACATTAATAATCTAGCTTCAGCTTGTGCTTCTTCACTAATTGGAATATGGATAGCCATTTGGTCACCATCGAAGTCAGCATTGAATCCACTACAAACTAGTGGGTGTAATCTTAATGCTTTACCACTAACTAAAACTGGTTCGAATGCTTGAATAGAAAGTCTATGTAGTGTTGGGGCACGGTTTAATAATACTGGATGTTCACGAATAACATCTTCTACTACATCCCATACTCTTTCATCTTGTACATCTATTATCTTCTTAGCAGCTTTAATATTATGAGCTATTCCTCTTTCAACTAATTGTTGCATAACATATGGTTTGAATAATTCAAGAGCCATATCTTTAGGTACACCACATTGATACATTTTAAGACTAGGTCCTACTACGATAACTGAACGACCACTATAGTCAACACGTTTACCTAATAGGTTTTGTCTAAATCTACCTTGTTTACCTTTTAACATTGATGATAATGATTTAAGTGGTCTATTTCCTACACCAGAAACACTTCTACCACGTCTTCCATTATCAATTAAAGCATCTACTGCTTCTTGAAGCATACGTTTTTCATTTTGAACAATGATTGTTGGAGCTTCAAGTTCTAATAATTTTTTAAGACGATTATTTCTATTAATAATTCTTCTATATAAATCATTTAAATCTGAAGTAGCAAATCTTCCACCTGGAAGTTGAATCATAGGTCTTAAATCTGGTGGGATTACTGGAAGTACATCTAGTATCATCCATTCAGGTCTTTGACCACTTTCAAGGAATGAATTTAAACAGTCAAGTCTCTTAACCAATCTAATTTTCTTTTGTCCTTGAGCTTTTTCTACTTCTTTCTTTAATTCTTCTACTTCTTTTTCAAGATCAACTTCAGTAAGTAATTGTTTAATTGCTTCAGCACCCATACCTACTTTGAATTCATCACCATATTTTTCATAATATGCTCTGTATTCTTTATCAGATAATGTTTGCTTTTTAGCAAGAGGTGCAATTCCTGGATCAAGTACTATATAACTAACGAAATATAATACTTCTTCTAACTCACGAGGACTAATATCAAGTACAAGTCCCATTTTAGGAGGCACACCTTTTGCATACCAAATGTGGCTAACAGGACTAGCAAGTTCAATATGTCCCATTCTTTCTCTACGTACTTTAGCACGTGTTACTTCTACACCACATCTATCACAAATAACGTTTTTATATCTTAATCTTTTATATTTTTTACAACTACATTCAAAGTCTTTTGTTGGACCGAATATCTTCTCACAGAAAAGTCCATCTCTTTCAGGGTTTAAAGTTCTGTAGTTAATAGTTTCTGGTTTTTTAACTTCACCATAAGACCATTCACGAATCTTTTCAGGAGAAGCTATACCAATACGAATTCCATCAAATTCATTAACTTCCATCATTATTCTTCACCCCTTTCGTAAGCATCATCTTGATAGTCATCAAGACCATACTCTTCTTCATATTCAAGATCTTCATCAGTAGGTTCTAAATCTTCTAAATCTTCATCCTCAACTTCTTCATCTTGAACATCTTCATAACCAGATTCATCTGCATTATCACTTTCAGTATCTTCTACTTTACTAATTTCTTCGATTGATACTGGAGTGTCTTCTTTATCTTCATCATCTTCAAGTTCTTTAACATCTTTTAGTGATCCATCTTTATTAACTATTTGAATATCTAAACCTAATGCTTGGAATTCTTTAATTAATACTCTAAATGATTCTGGAACACCTGGTGTTGGGATTGGTTTACCTTTAACTAATGCTTCATATACTCTAACTCTTCCAACTACATCATCTGATTTAATTGTAAGTACTTCTTGTAATATATGAGCAGCACCATAAGCATATAATGCCCAAACTTCCATTTCTCCGAATCTTTGTCCACCGAATTGAGCTTTTCCACCTAATGGTTGTTGTGTTACTAAACTATATGGTCCAGTTGCACGAGCATGGATTTTATCATCTACCATGTGTACAAGTCTAATCATGTACATAACTCCAACTGAAACTCTCTTATCAAATTTTTCTCCAGTTCTTCCATCATAAATCCATGTTTTATAATCAGGATCTAATCCAGCTTCTTTTACTTCTTCTTGAATGTCTTCTTCTGTAGCACTGTTGAATATTGGTGTTGCATAATGTACACCTAATTTCTTACCAGCCATACCTAAGTGTAATTCTAAAATTTGTCCTAAGTTCATACGAGAAGGAACACCTAGTGGGTTAAGAATAACATCTACTGGAGTACCATCTGGTAGATATGGCATATCTTCTTCTGGTAATATTAATGAACAAACACCTTTGTTACCATGACGTCCTGCCATTTTATCTCCAACTTGGATTTTTCTTTTCTTAACAATATATACTCTAACAACTTTACTAACACCAGCAGGTAATTCATCAGAATTTTCTTTAGTAAATATTTGAACATCATGTACAATTCCTGCACAACCGTGTGAAACTCTTAATGATGTATCTCTAACTTCTCTAGTCTTTTCGCCAAATATAGCATGTAATAATTTTTCTTCACTAGATAATTCTTGCATACCTTTTGGAGTAACTTTTCCAACTAGAATATCATTTTCTTTTACTTCAGTACCAATTCTAACAATACCATTTTCATCTAAGTTCTTACGAGCTTCTTCACTAATGTTTGGAATATCTCTTGTGAACTCTTCTGGTCCTAATTTAGTATCACGACATTCAATTTCTTTCATTTCAATATGAACAGAAGTTAATACGTCATCTTTAACAATTCTTTCATTTAATATAACGGCATCTTCATAGTTATATCCATTATATGTCATGAAAGCAACAACTAAGTTCTTACCTAAAGCTATTTCACCTTTGTCTGTAGATGGTCCATCAGCAATAATTTCGCCTTTATGTACTTCTTCACCTTTCTTAACGATTGGTCTTTGATTATAACATGTTTCATTATTACTTCTTTGATATGTAATTAATTCATATACACGTTTTTCTGTTAAGCCTTTTACTATAATTTTTTTAGCATCAACATATTCAACAACACCATCTATATCACAAACTACTGAACATCCAGAGTCACGAGCAATTGCTGCTTCTACTCCAGTACCTACGATAGGAGCTTCAGTAATCATAAGTGGTACAGCTTGTCTTTGCATGTTTGCACCCATTAATGTACGGTTAGCATCGTCATGTTCCATGAATGGAATCATACTTGTTGTAACTGATACAATTTGTGATGGTGAAACATCTATATAATCTACTTTTTCACGAGCAACAATCATGTTATCTTTGTTAAATCTTACTGGAACCTCTGCATCAGAAATTGTTCCATCAGCATCAACATTAATAGTTGCTTGACTAATATAGTAATCTTCTTCTTCATCAGCAGTCATATAAACTATTTCATCAGTTATTTTGCAATCTACTACTTTTCTATATGGAGTCATTATAAATCCATATTCATTTACTCTAGCGTAACTTGCTAAAGATGTAATTAAACCGATGTTTTGACCTTCTGGAGTTTCGATAGGACAAATTCTACCATAGTGTGATGGGTTAACATCACGAACTTCCATACCTGCTCTATCTCTTGATAAACCACCTGGACCTAAAGCACTAAGTCTACGTTTATCATTTAATTCAGAAAGTGGATTAATTTGATCCATGAATTTTGATAATTGTGATGAGCCAAAGAATTCCTTTAATGCTGCAGTTACTGGTCTAATATTAATTAAAGACTTTGGTGTAACAGCATCAATCTCTTGTGTAGACATCTTATCTCTAATTTGTCTTTCCATACGTGCAACACCAATTCTAAATTGATTTTGAATTAATTCTCCAACTTGTCTTACACGTCTATTTCCTAAGTGATCTATTTCATCATATTTACCTACACCATATAATAAACAAATATAATATGATAAAGATGCATATACATCAGAAATAGTTAATCTCTTAGTTTCAATAGTTTGATCATTACCAATAACTTTAATTATTTTATTAGAATCATCATTAGCATAAACTAATACTTCTTGTATTTTATTATAAGTATCTAATTCTTCATTGATAGTTACTTCTTTAACACCATATCCATTTGCAAATACTGGTTTTAGTGGTTCTAAGATATCTTTAGTAATAAGAGTTCCTTTTTTAACAAGTACTTCTCCATCAACTTTAATATCTTGTGCTATTTTAACATTTAAAAGTCTATCAATAACATTTAATTTCTTATTGAATTTATATCTTCCTACTTTTCCTAAATCATATCTAAATTTATCAAAGAATCTAACGATTAATTGATTTTTAGCTGAATCTAAAGTAGCTGGTTCTCCTGGTCTTAATTTTTCATATATTTCAATTAATGCTTCATCAGTATTCTTAGTAGAATCTTTTTCTAAAGTATTAATTAAATATTCATCTTGACCAAATAATTCAAGAATTTCTTCATTGCTTGAAAGACCTAAGGCTCTTAATAATGTAGTTACTGGAACTTTTCTAGTTCTGTCTATTCTTACATATAAAATGCCTCTTGCGTCTAATTCATATTCTAGCCATGTACCTTTATTAGGTCTAACTTCACTTGTAATGATATTTCTACCGCTCTTATCTACTTCATTTTTATAGTAGCAAGATGGTCCCATAACAAGTTGACTATTAATAACTCTTTCAGCTCCATTAATAATAAATGATGCTGTATCAGTCATTAATGGCATATCACCTAAAAACACTTCTTGTTCTTTTACTTCTCCTGTTTCATTAATGAATAATCTTGCCTTAACTTTTAAAGGTGCAGAATAAGTTACTTTTCTTTCTTTACTTTCTTTTACTGTATATTTTGGCGCATCAAAATAATAATCACCAAATTCAAGTGATAAAGAACCTGAGAAACTTTCAACTGGGAAAATATCTTCAAATACTTCCTTAATACCTTCCTTTAAAAATAAGTCAAATGAATCTTTTTGAATTTCTAATAAATTAGATAATTCTAGCGTACTACGCTTTGTTGAGAAACTTCTTCTTTCTCTATGGTCACCAAATTTTACTGTTTTGTATGCCACTATTTCACCCCAATCCTAAATTTTTAAAGAACACAAATTTTAAAAATAAAACAATGTACTGCAATATAAAATTTTATCACATGTATTTTCAATAAGTCAATGATTTTTTGTGTAAAATGTAAAGTTTTCTATTGTTTTTTTGCTTTAATTATAAAATATCCTTTATCTCTATCTATTATTTTTACATTTTTAGTCTCTTCGAGTATTTTTTTAATTGATAATGCTCCTTGATCTTTGCGAATAACGAAATATAATGTTCCATCATTCTCTAAGTGCTCAAATGCTCCATTAAGTATTTCTAATAATTTTTGTTTTCCTACTCTAATTGGTGGATTAGTAATTATAACATTGTATTTATTTTTAACATTTTCATATGCATCACTTATAAATGCACTTCCATTAAATTTTTTATATCTTTTGATATTTCTATTAGTTAGGTGAACAGCTCTTTTATTGACATCAATCATATCAACATAAGAAGATGTTATTTGACTAATTACTATGCCTAGAAAACCATATCCACATCCTACATCTAATACTTTTATATTTTGATGTGCTTCTTTTAAATATGTCTCTAATAATAATTTACTACCATAATCGATTTCTTTTTTACTAAATACACCATTATCACTATAAAAAACAAAAGAAGAAGAATTATATTTGTAACTTAACTCTCTAATTTCACTCTTTAAGTTTTTATCATTTTCAAAATAATGACTCATATAATTCTCCTTCTTATTTTAAATACTTATATACGCAAAAAAGCCTTTTTCAAGGCTCAAATGTTCAATTAAGCTAATTCTACAGTAGCGCCAGCTTCTTCTAATTTAGCTTTTAATTCTTCAGCTTCACTAGCAGGAATTCCTTCTTTAACATTTCCACCAGCATCAGCGATATCTTTAGCTTCTTTAAGACCTAATCCAGTAACTTCTCTAATTACTTTAATAACTTGTAATTTTTGAGCACCAGCAGCTTTTAATACTACAGTCTTAACTCCACTTCCTGCATTGTCCTCTTCAGCAGCAGCTGGAGCAGCAGCAACAGCAACAGCACTAGGATCAACACCAAATTCTTCTTTCATCATATCAACTAATTCTTTAACTTCAAGAATAGTTTTTTCTTTTAAAGCTTCAATAATATCTTTGTTTTCAATCTTTGCCATATTAATTATTTCCTCCTTCTTCTAACTTTTCAGCATATAGATTTAATCCAATACTTAAATTTCTTACATGTTCCATTAAACCACCAGCAAACATTGTAAGTAATCCTTCCATACTTGGAATAGTTGCATATTCAGCGATAACGTCTTTTCCAACAACTTCATTATCAATGCATCCAACTCTAACTTCTAGTGCTGGGTGATCTTTAGCAAACTTACTAACAACTTTGATAGGTTCAATAATAGAATCTGCAAATAAATAAGCATTTGGTCCTTGCATGTAATCACTTAATTCAATATTCTTATCTTTTAATGCTAAATTCATAAGAGTATTTTTATAAACTTTTACATCTGAATTAACTTCCTTAAGACCTTCTCTCAATTCTGCCATTTCACTAACTGTTAAACCTTGATAATTTAATAACAAGAATGTTTTAGCATTATCTAATTTATCAGTTATTTCTTTAACAACAGCTTGTTTTTGTTTAAGAATCTCTTTACTTGCCATATAGTCTCCTTTCATATAATTAAAAAGTTTCCTCATGACAAGGAAACTGTATAATCGTCATTATATGTTTCCTCGGTAAGATTTAATTTTGTACTTACTGTCTTTGGTCACTTCAACGTTTTTCATTATACAATACTTTTTTTTCTTTGTAAAGTACTTTTCAAAAAATTTTATTTAAATAGCATAATGCAACTTTTAAGTTATAAAAATATCATAATTACATTTAGTTCATTAATAATGTTTAATATTATTCAATTAATTATTTTCTTCATTTAATTCAAAATTTTTCTTTTCTTCCTCAACAGCAGTAATTAATTCTTGTTCAGTTGGCATATGCAATTTATATTCTGAAGAGAAGATTGTTTTATTATCTTCAGGTAATGTGTATTTTACAATTGTTTCATTTTTGTTTGTTGATAGTAATATTCCAATCGTTGAATTTTCATCAGCTTGTTTTATTTCTCTATCGTAGTAATTGACATACATTTGCATTTGTCCAATATCTTGATGAGATACTTTTCCAATTTTCAAGTCAACAATCACAAAGCATCTTAAAAGTCTATTATAAAAAACTAAATCTGGATAAAAATGGTCTTCTTCTAATGTTAATCTTACTTGATTGCCTACATAACTAAAACCTTTTCCTAATTCCAATAAAAATTCTTTTAAATGTTCAATAATATTCTTTTCTAAATCAGATTCTAAATAATTTGTATTTTCTTTTATATCTAAAAATTCCAATACAAAAGGATCTTTGACTAAATCTTTACTTGTTTTTAGAATTTGTCCTTTTTCGGATAATTCATGTATTTTTTCTTTGTTAGCAGATAAAGTTAATCTTTCATACAATAATGAATCTCTTTGTCTTTGAAGTTCTCTAACGCTCCATTTAGAATTGATACATTCATTTAAATAAAATTTTCTTTTAGGTTCTTCATCAATTTTTATAAGTTCTAAATAGTGAGACCAGCTCAATTTGGCAGACACTGTCTTCCAAATTGGATATATTAGATAAAATTTTCTCATAGTTCATAAATTTCTTGAAGAAAATCCTTTTCCAAATTCGTTAGTTAGTTTTTGAGATAACTTCTCAAGTATTGAATCACCATAGCTTGCTCTTTCATCACCTTGTTGTATTTCCATAATTGCTTTTCCTATATTTCAATACAAACTAAGCATTTCTGTATTTACAGTTTGATAAACCTTATTTCTACTATTTGTAACTAAATCTTTGATATTATCAAAAATGTTATTTATTGCATTTTCATTATATATTAATTCATTGTTCATAAGTTTCCTCCTATCAATTGTATATTAAAGACTTCATATGTATGAATTATATAATAAACATGATAATATTTCCATACTCCTATTAAAATTCATTAAATAAAATTTAATGAGAATTTATTCTTATGTATAATGTTTGATAGAAAAATAGGAATGTTACTTATACATCCCTATTTTTTTCTTATAACAACTTCTACTTTAGTAGTTCTTGATGAGTAATTTAATTTAACATCACTACCTTCTACCATTACTGGTACTTCCCAAGTTCCTTCTTCTAATGAACTTAAATCAACATAAGCTTTTATGCTTCCAGAATCTACTTTATTTAACAATGTTTCTACTCCCTTTACCACTACATTTACTTTAGTTGAATCAGCGCTCTTAGCTTGTACAGTATATTTTGAAGTATCTAAATTTTCAAATTCTAATGGAATATTTTCAAATTCTTTAGAAGTTTCTTTTTCCATTTTAACTTTAATTGTTATAGCAGTATCAGACATAGATCTAACTCCATTAGGTTTAGTTATTGTTTCTTGATATGTCTTATCACTACTTAAACCATCAACATTAATTTTAACTTCTACTTCTTCAATTTCATTCAATATACTTTCTTCACCATAAAGTGTTACATTGTTTACATTTGATGTTATTGAACTAATAGCACTACCACTCGCAACATTTCCTGTAGGTACTACTTTAACTGGTACTACTTTACTTGGACTTGTTATTGTTACTTTAGCTGTTATATTTCCTGGTACGATTTCTATATCTGGAATTTCTGTACCTTTATCATCATATGCAACTAGTTTTACATTTTCTAATGTATATTCTCCAGGACTTGTTGCATTTAATGCACTTACATCAATTATTGCTTTAACATTTGCAACTTTTTCCAATTTTTCTTTATACGATTTAATTATTACACTATCTCTATCAAGTTCAACTGAACTTATAACTAATGTACTATTTAATTTATCTTGATTTAATATATCAGTTGTTAATGTTCTTGATTCACTAACCTTTTTATATATTACTAATGTTATTCTTGATGGATCTAATTTATACTCTAATGTATTAATTGGATTATTATATTTAACATTTACTTTATGTGTTCCTTCAGATAAATCTGTTAAATCTAAAGTTAAAGTATGATCTCCTAATTGTTCTGCTAAATATAAATCGCTTTTTCTTCCCATTAGTACTATATCAGCACTTTCTGGTATTCCTTCTACAACATATGTTTCTTCATTATATTCTGCTGTTATTGGAATATTTGATAAAACTGTTGCTTCTTTTTCAGTTAAAGTTATTATCTTTCTATCTACTGCAAAGAATGCAGCAAATGCAAATAATAATGAAATATATATTAGAGTGTTTGGATTATTGATAAATTTATCAAATCCACCACCTTTAGTAGTTATTTTATCATTTATAAAATATACTAGTTTTGAAAGCGGTGTTACTATAGCAGCATCTACTATAGCATATATAGCTTTAAATATTTTACCTATAAATTTGAGAATTTTACTTAGAACTTTCTTCATTTGTATCACTCTCACTTTCTACATCAGCTTCATAAAATGTTTCTTTTTTAGGTTGTAATTCTTCTAGAAGTAATATTTTAGCATCATCTAAAGATAAATTGTAGTTTAATTCACTTTGAATAGCTATTGATATTCTTCCTGTTTCTTCACTTACTACTATTGCAATACAATCACTTATTTCACTTATTCCAAGTGCTGCTCTATGACGAGTTCCTAATCTCTTTGAAATATTAGGATTCATACTTGTTGGGAATACACTTCCAGCACAAGTGATTTTATTTCCTTGAATAATTACTCCACCATCATGTAATGGGTTATTTGGAAAGAATATTGATATTAATAATTCGCTACTTAAATCAGCATATATTTTATTGGCCGGTTCAATATATTGTGCTAAACTATAATCTCTTTCAATTACCATTAATGCTCCAATTTTATTTTTCTTTAAATAGTCAATCGCATTTATTATTTCATAAACTAACTTTTCACGTTCATCAACTGTTAGTGTCTTATGTCTTCCTAGTAATTGGCTTCTTCCAATACTTTCAAGTACATTTCTGATTTCTGGTTGAAATATAATTATTAAAGCAAGTGGTCCCCAAGATATAACATATTCAAGTATAATTCCTACTGTATTTAAATTTAACCAATCACTTAATAGTTTTAGTCCTATTATAATAAGTACGCCTTTAAATATTAATGTAAGTTTAAAATTATTTCTTGAATATTTTAGTAATTGATAAAACATAAACCATACTATTGCTATATCAAGAACTTTTGATAATATATTCAATATTGTTTGAAACATATCTTCACCTCTATCTATTAAAATATTATACACTATTTGATATTCTTTTGCTATAATTTTGAATTTGTTTACAATCATGATACAATATTATTATGAATAAAAATGAATTAAGAATTAAGTTTAAGCAGTTAAGAAAAGATATATTAAATAAGAATTATCAAAATGAAATAATATATCAAAAGATTATAAATAATGAGTATATTAATAATTGTGATACAGTGTTACTATATTCTTCTTTAATTGATGAAGTTGACACATTTAAAATGATTAAATACTTTTTAAAGTGTAAGAAAGTTGCATTACCTAGGGTATGTGGAAATAATATGGATTTTTATTATATAAAAAGTATTAATGAATTAAAGAAAGGTAGTTTTAATATACTTGAACCTACTAGTAATGATAAAGTTAAACTTGATAATTGTGTTTGTATTGTTCCTGGTATTTGTTTTGATAAAGATGGCTATAGAATTGGATATGGTAAAGGATATTATGATAAGTATTTGACTAATAAAAATATTTATAAAATAGGTATTTGTTTTAAGGAATGTTTATTAAATAATATACCTCATGATTTATATGATGTTAAAGTTGATTTAATAGTTAGTTCTTTTTAAAAATATTAATCATATAAATTTATTGAGGTGAAAAACATGGATATAATAAAAGTATCAAGTAAAAGTATTTCTCAAAAGGTAGCTGGTAGTATAGCTAATTCTTTTAGAGAAGGAAGTTTGAAAGTTGAAGTACAAACTGTAGGCGCTGGGGCTGTTAATCAAGCTATTAAGGCTATTTCTATTGCTCGTGGTTTTGTGGCTCCATTAGGTCTTAATTTAATTTGTACACCTGCATTTTATGATATTGTTATTGATGGTAAAGAAAAAACTGCCATTAAATTAATTGTTGAGACTAGATAGTCTCTTTTTAATTAAAATAAAAATAGGAACTTAATCCTATTTAAATGTTTTAGCTGACTTTTTACTACTAAAATCACTTGTGTTATTATTTTTAACTTTTATTTTATAATAGTAAGTTCTATTTCTTGATAACTTATAATTAGTCCAAATAATTTGTTCTCCTTCGTAATTATTTGTATTCAATGTAGCAACTTTAGAATATTTTCCATTTTTACTAGTACTTCTATAAATATAATATGTTTTAGCAGATGATAGTTTATTTATCGTAAGTTTAATACTTTTATTTCCTCTTTCAAGACTAAAGTTAATGTAATCACTTAGTCTCATAGAACTACTAACATTAGAATAATTACCTGTTACTCTTCTACTTCCTACTTTTCTATATGGTAATATTTTATAATAGTATGTTTTTCCTTCTTTAGCTTTAGAATCATAATAATTTGTTTTAGTAGTTACTGCTATTTTCTTATATTTACCATTAATTGAATCAGATCTATATACATAATATCCACTTGCACCAGAAACCTTATTCCAACTAACTCTCGCATATAAATAGTAACTATTATATCCTTTTGTAGTTGTGTTATTTAATCTTGGAGTTGATGAAATAACATTAGAGTATTTTCCATATACTTTTTTTCTCTTATTTAATTTATACGGTCTTACTTTATAATAATATTTAGTATTAGTACTTAAACTTGTATTTTTATAAGTTGTAGTATTTGAATTTGTTATTGTTTTTAAAAGTTTCCACTTTTTACCATTAGTACTTCTATAAACAACATATCCTTTGGCACCTTCTATTTTTTCCCATTTAATAGATATTGAATTATAAGTAGTATTAGTTATTATAGAAGAGATATTATCATTCATATTTTTCTTTTCATAGATAGATGAAACTTTAATATCATAGTTTGGCATAATGAATGACTTTTTATCATTACTTAAAATATAATTTATATTATTGCCATTTGTATCATAAATATTAATTCCAGTATATTTATATCCAAATTTATTAGTAGGATTAATGTAAATAGTTTCTCCTTCTTTTGCACTATTTGGAATATTTAAATCATTTGTATTTTCTATATTATAAGCTGGAATATTTATTACTGGTTCTTCTTTTTTAATAACATTATAACTAAAATAATTACTGATGCCATTATATGTTATGGTAGCTTTTCTTTCACCAATTGTTTTAGTATCAAAATTATTTATTTGATATTCATCACTATTTAAAGTTTTAGTTCCTTTTTTATAATTTGCTGTTACTTTAAGTCCGGTTAAATCTATTTCATCATTTTCGTAATATGTTATTTTATTTGGAGGAGTAATACTTAATGATATTAAACTATTGTTAGTACTCTTTTGTTTTATAAATATTTTTTTATCTGATGATCTTACATAACTAATAGTTATACTTTCATTTTCTGATAGAAGTGTTATATTATCTGCGTATCCATCTACATCTAATCCCTCTTCACTAAATTCACCATTAAAATAACTATATACTTTTGTTGTTCCATTTGTATTACTTGATGATGTAAGTACATATAAATTTCCTTGATTCCATGTAAGTATTGGTTCAAAACATGATATATTTGATTTAATACTTTCTTTAAATTCAATTCCATCATATTCTGTTATGCTTAAATTGTTGCCACCAAGTACTATATAAATTTTGTTATTATCACTTTCTATATCGTATGTTGAAGATGATAAATTATCTTTTGATATTTTAGTAAATAAAGAGTTTTCATACTTATAGATTAAAATATTATTATTGTTTTGCCAATCTCTTACGCTTACATATATTTGATTATTTAAAGATGTAATTTTTGGTTGGCCACCACCATATTCAATACTTGCATATGTTCCTAGAGTTACTAAATTATTATTTTCTAATTTAAATAATTTTGTATCTTCATTTTCATTAAATACTAAATATAAATTATTATTTAAACTTAATGTATCAAAACCATAACTATCTGTGTTTGATTTTACTAATATATTTTTCCATTCATTATTAGTTAGTTCATTTAAATATAAATTGTTTGTTAAATCTGTATATATTAAATATAATTTATTATTATTTTCAACTAATTGCATGTCAACTATATCATTTGTAATTTGTAAAGAATTTATTAAATTAAAATTATTTGTGTAAGTGTATGTTGATATTTTTTTATTAGCATATGTTACAAAATATTTAGTACCATTAAAGTTAAATGATGTTATATTTTTGTTAGCATTATCTGTTTCATTGTCATTAAAGTTTAAATTATTCCATATGTCTAAATCACTTGAGTCTGGTATTGATACATCAAATGTCATATAATCATTTGAACTTTCTGATATATTACTTATAACTATTCCTGAATTAGTTCCATTAGAATAAGTTAATGCATTTTCAGTGATATTTAAATCACTATTTCCAATAGTAGTTCTACCTGATTCTTTTGATAAGAATGCTTGTTGAACATCTAATTGTGCATTATTATTTATATTTGGTCTAAATACATAAATACCTGTTTCACCAAAGTAATTACTATATTCTTCTACTGTAGTATTAACCCTATAAACTATAAGACCACTACCACCTATTTTAGAATCTAATGAATCATAATCAGGAATTTTATATTCCGCTTTTTTTCTAAATTCTACTACAAATAACTCGTAATCATTTATTGGTGACTTTAGTATGTATGCTTGATTTCCGTCTTTATTACTTTGTAAGTGAAGTGTTAAATTTGTTTTTGAAGAAGATATAGTATCTATATTAATCCAATTACTAACTTTATATCTTAAGTAAGCTAGTGGATACTGAACATATGATGAAACGCTTCCCATAATATCCCACGTATATACAGGATATGTTTCATCTTTTGTATATAAATCTGGATAACCTAAAGTATGTAAAAATTCATGAGCAACTAATCCACTTTCTGAAGATAATAAACTTGTCATTAGTCTTTCTGTATTTAAAATATTATAAGAACCTATATTTTTATTTGAATATGTTTTATCACCAGTATATGTACTTTTATGTGAACCAGTTGTTGGCACTGCACTATCACTTGAATCACTACAATTTAAAATAACAGTTAAGTTATCAATTACTCCATCATTATTATAATCTATTACTTTATCTTTTAATTCTGGAACATTATCTACTAATTCATTAATAATACTAATATCATGATTATAATTGTTGGCTTCTTCTTCTGAAATGGATAATTCATATGAATCAATTGTTTCTCCATTATCTTGTGGAAAATAGTTTTCAACATTGAATTTTCCATATGAAATAGATGACATATAACTTTTAAAGCTTCTACCATTACTACCATTATATATTTCTATTATTTTGTCTCTATTATCTTTATTATTAAAGTATTCTTTTGTATTTTCACTAGCATCACTAAAATGAGCAAATAATACTACATTAGCAAAGTTTTCTGATTCATCTTCATCCTTAACTACTGCGTTTATATTGAAATATATAAATATTGTTATAATTATAGCAAAAATAAATATTATTTTCTTTTTCATACATTCACCTATCCTAGTATGAATTATAGCAAAATAAAATAACTATTTCTAGTTATTCTACTCATTTTCTACTACTTGTGTTTTTTTCTTTTTACGTCTTTTTTTATGTTTCTTTTTTGGTTCTTGTTCTAAAGATGTATCTTCTTTTATTTCTTCTTTGATTGATTCTTCTTTATCATCATCTTCTTCATCTACATCATTGTCAATATTATTTTTTTTGATTGGTTTTTTATTTACTATTTCTTTTACTTTTCTTGGTGAAGTTTTTGTTTCTTTTGTTTCTTCAAGAGTAAGCATTGTTAGCCATGCGGCTATTCCATTATTGCTTAATAATATATACATTAGTGGTTCTAATAAACTTATTAATCCAAATACTAAGAAATAATAACCTAATATTGTATTTCCTACATCAATTTTATTATAAATATTTGCTACTACTAAAACACCTAAAACTGTTAATATAACTGTCATTGGTAATTTAACAAAGAAATTTATATCTCCTTTTTCTAACATTTTTTTTGCATGATAACCTTTATTTAAAACAATAGATATTGAATAAATA
The DNA here is from genome assembly GCA_964490375.1 of uncultured Clostridium sp. Lineage (GTDB taxonomy): Bacteria > Bacillota_I > Bacilli_A > RF39 > UBA660 > CAG-1000. Next base: position 10,701 of record CAZBAZ010000008.1, on the reverse strand, counting down.
AGCATTGCATCTGCCATAACAAATCCAGTGTTTGGATAATATGCATTTACTAATAAAAATGTTGCTGTAACTATATTAATAAATCCAAAGAATAATTGTTCATAATCATCTCTTCTTCTATTTAAAAAATATGCTAGTAGTGAAAAAAATCCAAACATATATAATAATGGTGAAGCACAATCAATAGGATCAAATGTTATCATATCTGATACTCTTAAAAGTACATATCCAACTACAGCATATATTGTGTATAACATTATATCTAATCCAATTAATGTTTTGTCTGTTTCTTTAATTATTTCCTTTTTCATTCTTTACTCCTTTTTAATCATCATCACTATTATCTAAAAATCCAAATATATCATATTTTTCATCTAAGAATACATAAATTATTTTTAATAGTGCAACTACTGGTGTAGCTATTACCATTCCTATAATGCCAAACATATATTCAAATACTAATAATGAAATTATTATAGTTATTGGACTTAAATTCATTTTTTTACTCATTACTAATGGTTGTAGTATATTTCCTTCAATAGTCTGTACAACTAAAATAAATGCTAATGTAAGTATTCCAATTAATGAACTTTGTGCAAATCCAATAGCACCTGCTACAGCAGCACCCAAATATGGTCCAATATATGGAATTAAATTAGTAACTACACATATGAATGAAACTAATACTGGAGCATTTAATCCTATTATTGAAAATCCTATAACTGATACTATAAATAATAGTAAAGATAACCATAATGTTCCACTTATAAATGAATATAATGATTCATCTAATTTTTCTAATAAATATTTAATTTCATTTCTTGATTTTTTTGGAAACAAATTAATAAATCCATCTGTAACTTTTTCAAAATCAAATGATATATAAAATGCTAATATTAAACTTAATAGTATTTTTCCAATTCCACTTGCTAATGCAGTTATTATATTTACAGCAGTATTTGGTAAATCTTTTTGAATGTTACTTCCAAAACTCTCTATTTTAGTTAGGAATGAACTTTTAATTGTATCTAAATTTTCTAAACTTAAATTAGATAATTTAACAAATATATCATCTATCCATTCTTTTATATCAGATGTTATTTTTGGAATAGATGAAACTAACTCACTTATTTGTTCTCCAAGAGATGGAAGTGTAAACACAAATATTAATGCTACTACTGCTATTAATATTAAATAAGTAATTGCGACACTCAATCCTTTTTTAACTCCTTTATCGGTTAATTTTTTAACCAGTGGATTTAGCATCCATGCTATAACCCAACCAATAAATAAAGGTGATATGATTGATAAAATCTTGCCTATAAATGTTAAAACTTTCCAATCTCTAAGTATTAAACTTACAACATATACTAGTAATATTATAAAAAGTAAATATAATATTTTAAGTATTTTATTTCCAGTATTTAAAGCTTGGTTTATCTTTTTAGTACTAACCCTACTGGTTAGAGGCTTTGTTTTGTTTTCATCTTTGTCCATAATACTTTTTTCTCCTTATATTAATAATAGCACAATTTTAGAAAAAAAAATAGTTCAAAGGAACTATTTTAATCATCAATTTTCTTTGATATTTTATTCATTGTTTTGAATATATTCTTTTCATATTTTTTGTACATGACTCCAATAGCTATACCACTTGCTAAAGTTAACATTTTTCCAATTGTTTTAATAATATCACTCTCCTTGATATTATTATTAGTGTTTTAAATATTTTTTATACATTTTTTAAATAAGTTACTCTATTATCTGCATATAGTGTTTGTACAGATAAGTTTAATGACTCAATATTTCCAATTATTATTAATGATGATTTTGCTCTTGTAATTGCAGTATATATTAATTTGTTATAAAACATTCTTCTAAAACTTTTAGCTAATACTACTACTACATTATCATATTCACTTCCTTGTGATTTATGAATACTAATTGCATAAGCAAGAGTAAACTTATCAAATTCTCCACTTTTATATTTAACTATATTACCCATATAATCTATAGAAATATAAAGTTTTGAATCAATATATTCAATTGATTTAATATAGCCAATATCACCATTAAATACATTATTTTCTACGTCATTTACAAGTTGTATTACTTTATCATTAATACCATAATATTTATCTCCTATTTGAACTTTATCACTTCTATTATTAAATATATTAGACATTAATCTATTTATATTATCTATTCCACATAATCCTTTATACATTGGTACTAATACTTGAAAGTTTTCTATACTAATATTTTTTTCTTTTACTTTAGAACAAACTTCACTCAAATAAGTCATTATATTTTCATCACTACTTTCAATGAATCTAAAATCACTATATGCATCAAATTTATCAAAATGTTTCTTGTTTTTTATATCATTTGCTAAATATGTAATATAACTTCCTTCTTTAACTCTATATATAATATTTAAACATTTACTCTTAACATTATCTAACTTTAACAAATCATTTAATACATCTCCAGGTCCAATAGATGGTAATTGATTAGCATCACCTATTAATAATAGTTTAATATTGAACTTTAATGCATTTAATAGAGATGACATTAAAAATATATCTACCATACTTGCTTCATCTACTATTATTATTTTTTCATTTACTTTATTAAATTCATTCATTTGAAATGAACCTGTTTCTTTATTCCATTTTAGAAATTTATGTATTGTGTAAGCAGGTGCATTAACACTTTCCATCATTCTTTTGGCACTTCTTCCAGTTGGAGCTAACAATGCAATATCAGTATCTCTTACTTTATAAATACTTTTCATTATACTAACAATAGCTTTAATAATAGTAGTTTTTCCAGTTCCAGGTCCACCAGTTATAATATAAAAATTATTTTTTAATGAACCTTTAATTGCGCTTTTTTGATCATCATTAAATTTAATATTAGTTTCTTTTTCATATTGACTTATATAGTCTTCTATAGTTTCATTTTTAATTACTTCTTTAACATCATTTATTCTATTAATATTAGTTAAAATATTTTTTTCAGTATAAAAGAAATCATGTAAAGTTACTAACTCTTTATATATAACTACATCATTAGATTCAATTAATGAATTTAAATGAGCAATAAATTTATTTGAATCAAATTCTTTATTAAAACACTTTTTCATTCTAATAAATAATTCTTCTTTTTGTACAAGTGTGTCTCCAGTTTCATAACACATATTATAAATATTATGCTTTATTAAAGCCTCTATTCTTCTTGAATCTTGTTCATCATTATCTCTTAAAAATATTAAATCTAATTTATCAAAATTGATATTTGTTACTAATTCGTATATATTATTTTCTATAATATGCTCTAATCTTGAACCAAAAAGTGTTAATAAATCAATCGCTTCTTTTACACTAAAACCATATCCATTTAATTTAATAATCATGTCTTGATTTAATTCATTATCCACAATTTTATCATGCATACTTTTTGCTTTTAATTCGCTCATTCCACTAATTGTTGAAAGTTGTCTATAATCACTTTTTATGATATCAATAGTATTCATTCCAAATCTTTCAACTATTTTTTTAGCAGTCTTTTCACCTATTCCTCTAAACATTCCACTAGATAGATATATTATTAGACTATCAGTATCAGTAGGAGACTTCAATTCATATGTTTCAACATTATATTGAATACCATATTTTGGATGATTATACATTTTTCCATACAAAATATATTCTAAGTCTAAATTAATATCATTAAAGTTTCCTGTAAATCCAATTACTTTATCAACATACATACTTGCTTCTTCATCATTAGTTTCTCTTACTCTAAAAAGACCAATTTTATATGGTCCATTATTACTTTCATAAATAATTTTTCTAATATTTCCACAGATATAGTTCTTCATACAAAGTATTTTATCACAAAATAAATTTATCTACTATAAATATTTTGATTTTACTTGACTAAAAGATAAAAATATAAAATAATTATACTGGGAGTGAGTTAAATGAAGGATGAAATTTTTACTATAGATAATGAAAAATATAAAGTAATAAAGATGCTATATAATGATAAAACCGATAAGTCATATATAGTTTATGAAAAATGTGATGATAAAGATAATAATATATATGCATCTACTTTTTCATTTGCTGGTAATCAACTTATTTTAGATGAAATAACAAGTGACAAAGAATGGGATTTTATTGATTCTGAGTTAGGTGATTTGAATGAATAGTTTATGGTTTTATTTTGATGATTATGATAAAACTATTGAATGTAGATATTATGAAGATGTTCGTAGTGGTAAATATGTAAAAATAACACTTCCTCAAGAAAAATATAGAAGTTATTTTGAATCTTTTTATAAAAAATATTATATGGAAGATAAATTTACTGATAATTCTGTTATTCATCAATTTTATGATGTTGATGTTGATGAAATAGATAAAATAATTGAAGAATCAAAAAGGTTTATAAATCCACAAGTAAGTGATTTTAAGACTATTGAAGTAAAAAGCACTCAAACTATTAAAAAAGAATTTAATTCTTTAGAAAGTAACAATACTAAACCTAAAAGAAAAGTTACTAGAATTAATTTATTTAGAAATGGTATTATTGTTTTGGCTAGTGCAGCTCTTATTTCTTCTATTGGAGCATTTAGTTATAAAAACTCAAATCATAAAACAAATCAACTAGATTCTAATAATGAATATATCATTGAAGAAAATGAAATAGATGATAAAAAAGATTTAGAACTTGATTATATTTCTGATAGTGATAATAAAAATCTAGAAGAATCAGATAGTAAAAATATAGATAGTTTTACTGATGAAAGTGTTGTTATAAGTGAAAGTAATGAACAAAGTGTAAATGATAAAACTGATAGTTTAGAAATAGGCAGTGATAGTGAAATAGAACCTGATAATCATGAATCTGATAATAATATAAATTTTGACTATAGCATAGAAATATATGCTTCAAATGAATCTGATGGTGAAACTGCATTCATTACTGAATCTTATTATGGAGAAGCAATAAAAAATGCAGCTAATACATATGGAATTGACTATAATGTTTTAAGAGCAATTGGTACACATGAAAGAGGAGTACATAGTAGTACAATGGATTCTGGGGGTGGCATTGGTTTATATCAAATTCAAATTGGTGGATCTTTTTCATGGATTGGTTCTACTGTTAAAGCATATAATTTTAAAACTAATCAGTGGGATGAAGAAGTAATTACTACTGAAAAAGCAAGTGATGTATTTAGTAATATAAAACTCGGAGCTATGATATTTCAAGAATGTCTTAGAAGAAACAATTATGATATAGCAAAAGCTGTAACTGAATATAATTATGGTACTTCTAATTTACAAGTTGTAGTAAATAATTATAGTCAAGAAATCAAAAATTATAATAATGATCCATCTGATTTAGGATGGTTAAAATATAGAAGTCTAATATCTGGTGGTGACTCAAATTATTTAGAAAATGTTTTTAAATATATAGAAAATGGTACTATACTTACCTTTTATACTCCTAATGGAGAATGCATAAATATTAAGTATGATAATTTAAATAAAAATATGGCAATATAAAAATGAGTTTTTTGAACTCATTTTTCTTTGTTTAAGAATTTTTCAATGACGTTGTCTACTTCGACTAAATCTATTGGTTTTGATAAATATCCGTCAAATCCTTTGCTTAAATATGATTCTTTCATACCAGATAATGCGTTAGCAGTTAATACAATAACTGGACATATATTAGGATCTAATTGTTTAATAATACCTAATGTTTCTATACCACTTAGTTCTGGCATTCTATCATCTAAAAGTATTAAATCAAACTTTTCACCTGATTTGATTTTTTTAATACATTCATCTCCATTATTAGCAGATTCAATTTGAAATTTGTAATCTGCAATAAGTCTTTTAATAACTTTAATATTTAGTTTATCATCATCAACTACAAGTAATTTATAATTTGAACAATCTAATTTAGTTTTATCAGCACTTGCTTTGGTATTAATTTCAAATGTTCCGATTGGTGATGGATTTACTATTTTTTGAGTTACTTCTATAAAGAATGTACTACCAACTCTATAGTTACTTTCAAACCATATTCTTCCACCCATTGTTTCTAAGAATTTTTTAGTTAATGTTAAACTATATCCTCTTCCACCTTCATGATTTGAAAAAGCATTAGAGTCAACATTATCTTTAAAAATATTACTAGCCTCTTCTGGCTTTATTCCTATTCCTGTATCACTTACCTTAAATAATAATACTTCATTATTGTTTGTTCTTGTTCCTACTACTGTTAATCCAATTTTACCTACTTCTGTATATTTAACAGCATTTGATAAAATATTTAATACACATTGATATAATTTTTCTTCATCTCCATTTAATACAGAAGATATATTACTATCGACATTAACATTAATTGATATTTTTTTAGTACCAACCATATTAGTAGTGGCATTAACTAAATTTCTAATTGTATCAACTATATTATAGTTATTGTTGTCTGTTTCTGTTTGTCCACCATTTATTTTAGAAACATCTAAGATAACATCTACTGCATCTACTAATTTTAAACCATATTCACTTATTTGTTTTAAACATGTTTTTGATGATTCTTCACTATATGGTGCATTTTTTAAGTCATTTGTTATTTTTGATATTGTTTGCATTGGTTCATTTATTTCATAAGCGATTCCTGATAAAATTTTTGTTTTTTCTCTTGCTGATGTATCTATCATTTTTTTAGCATTTTCACTTTCTTCAATTAATATCAAGTCAGGATTTTCTGTTGAAAAGTATAAATAATACATTTCTAATCCAAATCCAAGAGGAATAATAGATATTGATGGAATTAATACTTGCATTGACATTAATGCTAAAGTTAGTACTAGTGAAATAACAATAACCATTTTTTCTTTTCTTGTTAAATTTTTTCCTTGCATTATAACAGTAAGAACAATTAAGCCATCTATTACTAAGCAAAATGCCCATACAATAATTGCAGTATTACCTGGAACATAAGTCATATCATTCTTATCTAATCCTGCATATGGTAGAAAAAATGTATATACAATAATTCCAATTAAGAATATTACAGTCATAATAATTCTATATGGTGTAGCAGTTACAAATTTAAATAAATTTGTTTCTTTACTTTTAATAATAAGTGCAATTGAGTAAAAATAAAATAATGCATACCACATAATACAAAAGTCAAAACTTATTCTCCAAAATGTTTTTACTAATGTGTTATCTCCTTGATAATTCAATATTGTGACCGCTATTATCTGAAAAAGGACATACAGAATTGATGAAAAAAGCATATATCTATAAATTTGATTTTGAGCATAACTTTTGTTTGCTTTTGAGAAATAAGATAATGTAAACAATCCTAAATATACTAAACATGCGATTGGAAATAATAAACTATATAGCATTATTATCATCTCCTTCCTTGGTATTATCATTGCTTGAATAAGTTGCATTTTCTGCTACTTTTTGCTCAAGTTTAAATATATATTTAGTTCCTTGACCTTTCTCATTTATAAATTCAATTTTGCCATTCAATAAATTAATTAACTTTTTAGCTATAACTAATCCTAATCTAATTCCATTTCCTGAAACATCTTTTAACTCAATGTAATCATCAAAACTTCTATTAAAGTTTTCTTCTGTCATTAAGTGTCCAGTGTTTGAAACAATAATTTCTAGTTCAAATGTTCCCCTTGATACCATTCTAGAGTTAACAGTTAATTTTATTTCTCCATAGAATGTGTATTCAAGAGCATTTGATAAAAGATAACATACGATTTTTGAAATAGTTGCTGGATCTCCAACATAATCTAAAGGTATATGATTTGCAACACTTGATGAAAAATTGATATTTCCCTTCTTTTCAACTTGTGGATCAATATGTCTATGTGATATATCTAATATATCATTTATATTATAATTATGTTCTTCAATTTGATATTCATTTGAATCTAATTTTGATATTTCAGTTATATCATTTGATAGCAATAATAATTCTGATACTTCTGATTGTATGTAATTCAAATCATGTTTCATTTCTTCTTCTGTCAAATTTGGTTTTTTACATAAAGACTGACTAAAACCAATTATACTTGTAAGAGGAGAACGTATTTCATGTGACATATTTACTAAAAACATTGATTTTGCTTCATCTGATTTTATTGCTTTTAATCTTGTTTCTTCATATTCTTCTAGTATTTTAGCATCTTGACTTTCTAATGATAAAAATAATATTGTTAGTGTTAATGCTAATGTGATACTTAGAGTATTCATATTAATTGCAAAGAATATTAAGAATAATGTTGCAAAAACATAAACAACTAATAAATAGTATAAAAGATTTAAATTTAGATTTTTAACTTTATTCTTATTGTAGAAAAACATTGTTACATGTATTGTACTAGATATAATTGATAATATTTTAACTATTCTAGCATATGGAGAACCTATCATAGCAGGGTTTCCATTTATTCCATCTATAAAATTTAATTTTAAAAATATAGATAATAATAATGATATAGCTATTGATATAAATATATACATACTAAAATGTATTTTTATTTTTTTACTTTCCTCTTCTTTTGAAAATGCAACTATAACATAAAGTGTTGCTATAAAAAACCAAAAAAATGTTAAGAACATATCTGCTCTACATAATATTTCATTTAAAGTAGGATGTGTTCCTCTATGCAATATTGTATATGATATTGCTATTTCAGAAATTAAAACTAGTATTGTAGTTACAGTTGATATTAAAAAAGTTGTAGTTCTTAGTGTCCAATTAGTTTTATTTTTTCTTGAAAATAATATAAGCATTAAAATTGTCATTGCTAAACCAAAAAGAGCTAACCCTGCCCCAGCAAAAAATGAATTTATCATATACAACTCCTCTATTCTTTATCTTACTTTAGTAAGTATAACATATTTAAGAATTTGAGTAAATTCTTATTTTACTTTTTTCGTAAAATTTTCTTATAATGTTCTTCTAAAGTTAATCTTTTTTCAGTTAAATATTTTGCTAAATCTACGCCTACAAAACGATAATGCCATGGTTCATAATCATAACCTGTTATTTTTTCTTTAAAAGCAGGATACCTTAAAATAAAGCCATATTTATATATATTTTTCATCAAATATGATATTTCTTTGTCATTTAAATCAGAACATAATATTCCATAATTAACACTTGCTATATCTATTGCAAGACCAGTTTGATGTTCACTGCATCCTGGAAGTGCTACTCTATTTTTTGTTTTTTTAAGACCTATTTTAGCAACATTATAATCCCATATTAGTTGTTGATACTCATAAGATCTATATCCGCTATCTATGGCATAGTCAAAGCCATCCAATATTGCGTTTTCATTAAAAGAATTAAAAGCATCAAAAACAAAATCTTTTATCATAGGTTTTAATTCTGGATTAAGAAAATTGTGAAAATTATTTTCATTTTCATCTGTTATTACCAAATTTGATGGTATAAAACTTTTATCTAAAGGATGTTCTTTATTTATTAATATATCTACTCTTTCCATATTATACTTTCTTCTTATTTTTTTGCTTTAATTAATACATCTATATATTATTTTATCGAAATTAACGCTTTATATCAATAGTGCTTTTTTGCTAAATGATTTGCAGGAAGATTTTAACGAAGAAAAAGTAGTCAAAAGTTACAAATTAACTTTAACAAAAACCTACAAAAAATATTGACGTTTACAATAATGTGTCATTTTGTGCCATCTTCACATAAAAGCGTGCCAAAAAGAGACTTAATTATCGATTTAGATTTCAATATAGACTTAGCAATTGCCATATAAGGCATTTGTATACATAAAAACAAATAAAATAATTTAAACATTTGTTTTTATATATCAAAAACTAAAAATCACATATAATACAAATATATCTATTATCTATCTAATATGTATATATTTGATTGGCATTTTGTAAAAGGTATGGTATTGTTTTTATATCAAGAAAAGTGAGGTGTTATGCATGGAAACATTAACAAATGGTGTTATAAACGTACACGTTGATCCAAAAGACAAAGAAGAAGCAACAATGATTTTAAAAGATTTAGGCTTAAATATGACTACTTTAATCAATATGACTTTAAAACAAGTTATAAAAAGAAAAGCTGTGCCTTTTGAAGTTGCTAATCCTTTATATTGTGATGAGTTAGAAAACGCACTAAGAGAAAGTACAATTATAGAAAACGAGTACATAGAGGTGAAAAGAAAGGATATAACAATGCCAGCGAAATGATGAGGTCTATTTTAAATGATTAATTTTGATATAAACACAAAATGTAAAATAGATTATACTAGTAATTTTAAAAAACAACTAAGGAAAATTGTTAAACAAGGTAAAGATATTAATTTATTATTAGAAATAATAACAAGACTAGCAATTATGAAAAATTAGAGTCAAAATATCAAAATCACCATTTAATTAACGACAAAACTTACAGGGATTGTATGGAGTGTCATTTAAAACCTGACTGGCTTTTTGTTTACAAATACATTAACGATGATTTAGTGTTATTACTTGTTACAATAGGTAGTCATAATGACTTGTTTAATAAATAGGGAAATACAAGAGACTGCTGAAAAAGTTTACAAAGATTACTGTAAACATTTCAGTAGTCTTTTTA
>CAZBAZ010000007.1:0-41602 GCA_964490375.1 uncultured Clostridium sp. | reverse complement strand
ATACTTTTTTGTTTATTGAAAACTATATTTTTATTTGTTATACTTATTAATAGTAGGTGACGTAAGAATGAATAGACGTAAAAGAGCAAGTAAAATAGAACTTTGCTTTGACATAGTAAGTATTATATTTTTAATGAGTTGTTTAAGTTTTTTTGGATATAGAATGTTTTATTATAAAAATAAGTTATCTCCTAAAGATAGTAATAATCTAGAAATAACTTTACTTACAAGTGAAATTAAAAAAGATACTATTAATGATGGAGATGGACTATATAATATAGAAAATATATTTATTTATAAAGGAAAAGATGTAAATAACTATATAGAGTACTCTAATATGCTATTTAGAATTATTAAGATAAATAAAGATAATACTATTGAAATGATATTAGATGATACTTTGAATTATTTATCTTATGATAAAGAGAATTCCAATTATAAATCATCTAATTTAAATAAATATTTAAATGATATATTCTATAACAATATTAAAAGTGATTTATTAGTTAAAAGTCCTTATTGTAGTGATAATATTAATAATATAAATAAAATAAGTTGTAATGATATAGAAATTGATTATATAAAATTATTATCTTTAAATGATTATTTAAATAGTAAAAATAATGATGGAAGTTATTTAGATAGTGAAAATATTATATGGCTTAGTAATAATAATGAAGATAATGTTTGGGTTTTAAATAATGGGAATTTATCTTTAGTTTTACCAGATTCTTTATATCAAGTTAAACCTGTTATTACATTAAATAATTTAACTAAATATATAAGTGGAGATGGAAGCCTAGAAAATCCATATAGAATAGAAGATAATGAGTTGTATTTTGCTAGTTATGTTAAATTAGATAATGATTTATATAGAGTTAGTGAAATTAATGATGAAATATTAAAATTACAATTAAATGATGTATATAATGACGGAAATATTAAATATAGTTTTTCTAATAAAAATAATGTTTTTAATATTAATGAAGGATTAGGAGAATATTTAAATAATACTATTTATAGTGAATTAACATATAAAGATTTATTAATTGATTGTAATACTTATATTGGAGAATATAATTTTGACTATTCAAGTGTTTTAAAAAATAAAATTAAAAGTAAAATTGGAATTAATAGTATAATTGAACCAATATTTAATGGTGAAAACAAAAATAATTATTATTTGTCTACTCCTTATGATAGTAATCAAATATATATTTATAATAATAGCGTTTATGGTGTTAAAACTAATATAATAAGAAATATTAATTTTAATGTTTGTATAAATAAAAATAAAATTAGTGATGGAGATGGTTCATTAAATAATCCATATGTTATAAATAGTGAGGTGTCAAAATGAGAAAGTTTACTATAATTATAGTTATATTAGATATTGTTGCTTTAATTGGATTTTTCTTATTTTATGGACCCATTAGTGATATTAGAACTTGGTGGATTAATACTTCTATGAATACAATGTCTCATAAATATTTTGCTTATATATTTTATAATGATAAAATGATAGAAAAAACTATGAATGAAAACTATTATGTTCCTCTTACAGAACAAGTTGATTTAGATAGTATTATTATTGATACTGAGCCTAAGTATACTTATGAAAATGAATATGATAAAGAAATATTAATAAGAGAAGATGGAAATAATGATTATAAATTAATTAAAACTAAAGTTGGTGATTATGATGCTTTTTTAGTTGCTATATATGACCCCTCTAAAATACATGTTATTACTAAAACTAAACTTGGTACTGGTTCATATGGTGAAAATATGGTTTCTATGTGTAAGAGAACTAAATCTAAAGTATGTATAAATGCTGGTAGATTTAAGCAAGATTCTCATGGATTATCTTCTGACTATCCAGTTGGATATATTATTAAAGATAGTGAAATAGTTTGGGCTAGTGATTCTAATAGAAAGGGTGAGCTAATAGGATTTAATAAAGATAATAAATTAGTTTTAACTAAGGCTACAGGTGTTGAAGCATTAGAAATGGGTATTAGAGATGCTGTTGAATTTGGACCATTTTTAATTATTAATGGAGAAGCTATGAAAACAATTGGTAATGGTAGAAGTGGTAATGCTCCTAGGGTTGCAATTGCGCAAAGAAAAGATGGAATAGTATTATTTTTAGTTACTAATACTAAATTTGTGTATAGTGGACCTAATTATACACAGATGATAGAAGTTTTATTAAAATATGGTGCTTATAATGCTGCTAATTTAGATGGTGGTTCAAGTGCTACATTAGTTATTGAAAATAAACTTATAAATACACCTAGAGATAATGGCAAAGGTGTTATAAATCCTAGAGGTACAGTATCAGGTTTTGCATTAAAATAGTAATTAAGTCTCTTTTGAGACTTTTTTATTATGAACTATGATATAATTAATTTATTAATGGAGAAAAATATGAAATTAAATGAAGAATATAATGTAATTATAAATGATATAGATAATAATATGAATGGAATAACTAGAATAGATAATTTTGTTATATTTGTTCCATATGCTTTAAAAGATGAAGAAGTCACTATTAAGATTGTAGATATAAAGAAAAGATATGCTGTTGGAAGAATGGTAAAATTCATTAAAAAAAGTAAAATTAGAAATAATAAAGTTTGTGATAAATATTTTGAATGTGGGGGATGTTCATTTTTACATACAACATTTGATATGGAAATTGAGTGTAAGAAAAAAGAATTATGTAAGTTATTTAATATTGATAATATTAATATATTAACTAATAATGAATTTAATTATAGAAATAAAGCTACTTTTCATGTTATAAATGGTAAAATTGGTTATTTTAGTGAGAAGAGTTGTAATTTAGTTTGTTTTAATGAATGTATGTTAGTTGATAAGAGAATTAATAAAATATATAATTATTTAAAAAAATGTGATTTATATAATATTGATTCTGTTATAGTAAGAGTTTCTAACAATGAGATTATGGTTATATTTAGAGGCAATAGAGAAACTTTTTATGATAATGGATTATTTGATCAAGTTGATTCTGTTTATTTAAATAATAAGCTTATTTATGGTAATTCTTATATAATTATGAATATAAATGGTTTTAAATATAGTATATATCCTGATGCTTTTTTTCAAGTAAATACAGAAAACATGAAAATAATGTATGATAAAGTAAAAGAATATGCACAAAGCGGTAATAATTTATTGGATTTATATTGTGGTACTGGAACAATTGGAATATACTTAAGTAATAATTTTAAAAGTATTACTGGAATAGAAATTAATTCTAATTCTATTAAGAATGCTAATATTAATAAGAAACTAAATAATATAAATAACATTAATTTTATATGTGGAGATGCTAAAATAGTTTCTAAAAATAATTATGATGTTATTGTAGTAGATCCACCTAGAAATGGACTTTCTAAAGATGTGATTAAGTATTTAAATAATTCTAAAGCAAAAAGAATAGTTTATGTTTCATGTAATCCTAAAACATTAAAAAGAGATATAGATTTATTAAATAATTATAATCTTACTAAAATAGAAGGAATAAATATGTTTAATAAGACTAAACACTGTGAGAGTGTATGCGTTTTAGAAAGAAAGTATAGCTAATTTATAAATGAATTATTAAAAAGAGCAAATAATATGTTAAAATAAATATGTGCATAAATAATTTGATATGATTTAAAATGTTGAAAGGAATAATGATAATGAATAATGAATCAATCACAAGAAATAGTAGTACTGAGTCTTTAATATTTGAAAGGCAAACTCATGATAAAAATATTCAACAAATTGTATATCAATTTGCAAGTTTAGCCGGAATTGATGACAAAAAGATGTGTGATGATTTGATTTCAAAGTTATCTAAATTGGATATAAATGATTCAATTGATACTATATTGGTTTTTCTAAATGGTTTATTAAATAAAGGGGCATTAACATTAGAACAAATTCTTTCTAATGTCGACTCAATACTAGCATTAAATCCAGAAAAGTATAAAACATCTGATGATTTAATAAAAAGATTGCAATGGATTAAAAGTATGAATATGGAATATCCACAAATGCCTTTAACAGAAAATCACAAACTTGTATTAGAAGCATTTGATAAATTTAATGGATTAATTGGTACGAAATTTGACAGTTTTTATACTGGAGGATTAATGGGTTATTTGGCAACAAATCACGAACTTGAAAGATATCATAGTGATCTAGATTTATTTATAAATGAGGAACAATTATTTGTGTTATATTCATTAGTAGAACAGAGTGAAGATTTTGAATTTATGAGTAATATGGATCATAAAGAACAAAATGGGCATGAATTTAAGATAAATTATAAAGGAACTCCAATGAGTATAGGATTATTCTTGTTTAGTCGTTTACCTAATAAAGAAATGGTTTTAAAAGAATATTTTTATCTTGACCAAAATCAGAACAATGGGTTAGTTGTAAATGAAAATCATCTTTCTGATGATTATGCATCATTGTTATTTTCAACTGAGCCAAAAGAGCATAATGGAATATTTTATAAGACACAATCATTGGAGGGCATTTATCATGCAAAAAGAGATTCGAGACCTAAAGATAGATATGATGCTCAAGTAATTAAAGAATATGTTGATATGGATGTAGTTAAGAAATTAGATATCGAAAAACAACATAATTATAGTATTGCTAATGTACCAGCAAGTGGCTGTATTGTTGAACAATTAGATTCAATAATAAAAAATCAAGATATAAGTCAAGAAGTTAGTTATTCGAGATTATGATGATAGATAAAAACTTAGAAATATAATTTGAGTAAATATTTGAGATTAATGAATGGAACAAAGTCTACAGTAGTAGTTTTATTAATGATTATTAAATAAACAACTGTAAAATGGCAGTATTTCTCATGGTCTATAAGAATGAAAATCAGCATACCCAAAAATTTCAACTACTAAATTCAAATTGAATAAATTATAAAAAAATATTAGTTATGGTTTGTTATTGGTTTAATTTATGTGATTAGTAATTCTTTATGTATTATAGTGAATATTTAAAAAGAAAGTGTTAATTTTTATAAGAACTATTAAAAGTTCTTTTTTAATTGTTTAAAATAAGATATAATATCTTTGGTTAAAAAGAGGGATAATATGATTTATTTAGATTATGCTGCTTCTACTCCTATTGAAAGTGAAGTATTAGATGTTTTTTGTGATATTAGTAGAAAATATTATGGTAATCCTAATGTTAATCATGATATGGGTAATAAAGCACGTGAACTTATTTCTAAAAGTGTTTCTAATATAGCTTCAAATTTAGGAGTAAAACCAGAAGAGATTATATTTACTAGTGGTGCTAGTGAAAGTAATAATTTAGCTATTAAAGGTATATGTGAAAGGTATAAGAATAAAGGAAAACATATATTGATTAGTAGTTTAGAGCATAATTCAATACTTAGTTCTGCGACTGTTATGCAAGAAATGGGTTTTGATGTTGAATTAATACCAATAAATTCAAATGGTCTTATTGATATTGATGCTTTAAAATCTATGATTAGGGATGATACAATATTAGTTAGTGTATGTTCTGTTGACAGTGAAATAGGACTTAGACAACCTATTTTTGAAATTGGAGAATTATTAAAAGAATATCCAAATTGTTATTTTCATTGTGATGCTAGTCAAAGTATTGGTAAAGTTGATATTGATTTTTCTAACGTAGATTTAGTTACTATTACACCTCATAAATTTTATGGTATGCAGGGTATAAGCATTCTTATAAAAAAAGAACATGTTAGTTTAAAACCTCAAATAAATGGTGGTAAATCTACTACTATATATAGAAGTGGGACACCTGAGACTGCTAGTATTGTTGCTTGTGATAAAGCATTGGAAATTGCATTATCTAAAATGAATGAAAGGTATGATTATGTTTCTAAACTTAATGAGGTTATTAAAAGTAATTTAAAGCTTAAAAAGAATGTATTTATTAACAATCGTGATAATTCTATTCCTCATGTTATTAATTTTAGTATAAAGGGAATTAATGCTCTTGAATTACAAAAGAGACTAAATGATGAAAATATATATGTATCTACTAAAACATCATGTTGTCCAGTAAAAACACCATCTAAATTGGTATATGCTTTAACTCAAGATAAAACTTTATCTATGTCTTCTATTAGAGTTAGTTTATCTCACTTAACTACTATGGATGAAGTTCTTGAATTTTTAAGAGTAATTGATAATATTTATAAGGAGCAAGATTAAAAATGGAAAAATATAAAGATATAGAAAGAACTATAATTAAAAAATATAGAAAAGAAATATGGAGTAAGTTTGTAAAGGCTGTTCAAGATTATAAATTAATTAATGAAAATGATAATATTATGGTATGCATAAGTGGTGGTAAAGACTCTTTTTTGCTTGCTAAATGTGTTCAGGAATTGCAAAGGCATGGAAAAGTAAAATTTAATGCAAGATATGTTGTTATGGATCCTGGTTATAATCAATATAATAGAGATTTTATTTTAGATAATGCTTCTCTTTTGAATGTTCCAATTGAAATGTTTGAAAGTGATATATTTGATGTTGTAGCTAATATTGATTCTAAAAGTCCATGTTATATGTGTGCTAGGATGAGAAGGGGATATTTATATAACAAAGCTCAAGAATTAGGATGCAATAAAATAGCTTTAGGTCATCATTTTGATGATGTTATTGAAACAACATTATTATCCATGATATATGGTTCTGAAATTAAAACGATGATGCCTAAATTACATTCAGATAATTATGAGGGTATTGAACTTATAAGACCTCTTTATTTAGTTAAAGAAGAATCAATTATTGCATGGAAAAAATATAATGAACTTACATTTATTAATTGTGCATGTAGATTTACTGAAGGATGTTCTTTAATAAATGATGGAACAAGTAAGAGAAAAGAAATGAAAGAGTTAATTAAAAATCTTAGAAAAGTAAATAAGAATGCTGACTATAATATATTTAAGAGTCTTGATAATGTTAATTTAAACTGTGTTCTTGGTACTAAAAAGGATGGAATTTATAAAAGTTTTTTAGATGAGTATTATGATTAAAAATACTATCTTTTAATATTTAAATTTGATATAATAATTGGGAATAGTAGTTAAAGTTATTCTTAATTATTTTTTATTGGAAGTTGTGGTGTTTTATGAGTTATAAAAAATATGTATTTTATTACTTACTTGTTGTACTTTTAGTTACTATAAGTATTTTTTATGCTTGTAGTGATTTTAAGAGTAGTGCTAGTCTTCCAAATAATGAAGAAAAGAGTAATATTTCTACTTATAATGATGTCATTGAAATAAATTATACTTATTTAGAAAATAATTTAAAAATTATTAATAAGTATTTTGATTATTCTGAGTTTGAAGATGATATTTATGATTTGATTAAAGATTATGATGCTAAAATGTATAAAGATAAATTATATAGTGTTTTAGAAATTAAATTGGATAGGAAAACTGCTCAAAAGTATTTAACTAATTATTTTAAAATGAATGATTATGTTACTTTAAAAATAATATTTGATAAAGATAGTTATGATTCTTTTGATATAGATAAACTATATTATAATTTAAATAAAGAGAAAGTTATTCGTGAGAATATAGTTAATACTGCTCTTAAGGAAGTTGGTAATACTGGTGAAAAGTATTGGAATTGGTATGGATTTAATCATAGAGTTGAGTGGTGTGCTGTTTTTGTAAGTTGGGTTGCTAATCAAAATGGTTTACTTAATACTAAAGTGCCTAAATTTATTTGGGTAAAAGTTGGAGTAGATTATTATAAAGAAAAATCTTTATTAAAATATCCTAGTGAATATAGTCCAAAAAAAGGAGATTTAATATTTTTCGATTGGAATAATAATGGTATTATTGATCATGTTGGTATAGTTGAAAAGACTGATAAAAAATATGTTTATACTATTGAAGGTAATGTAAACTATTTGAATGTTCAAAATAAAAAATATTCTTTAAAAAGTTCATATATTTATGCTTATGGAAAACTTGATTTTAGTGACTTAGATTAATTGATTTTGAATATTTCGAATGATATAATATTCTTTGCTAGAAGGGAGTAATTATGATTGAACTTATTGATATTTGTTTTGAAAGAGATAATAAAAAAATATTAAATAATATTAATCTTAAATTAGATAAAAATAAATTTTATGTTATTACTGGTCAGAATGGCAGTGGTAAAAGTACTTTAGTTAAGATTATTATGGGTATTATTAAACCAGATAGTGGTAAAATTTTACTTGATGGAGAAGATATAACTAATTTATCTATAAATGAAAGGGCTAATGCTGGAATTGGATTTGCTTTTCAACAACCTGTAATATTTAAAGGAATTACTGTATATGATTTATTATCATTTGCATCTAATAAACAAATTAATAAAAAAGAAGCATGTGATATATTATCTAAGGTGGGATTATGTGCTTTAGAATATATAGATAGAGAAGTGAATAAATCACTAAGTGGGGGAGAACTTAAGAGAATAGAAATTGCTACTGTTCTTGCTAGAAAACCAAGAATTGCTATATTTGATGAGCCTGAAGCTGGAATTGATTTATGGAGTTTTAGAAATTTAAATAAAATTTTTAAACAAATTAGTGAGGATAATAATTCTATGACTTTAGTTATATCTCATCAAGAAAAGATTCTTAATATGGCTGATAAAATTATTTTAATGGAAAATGGTAATATAGTTAATTTTGATACTTGTGAGAATGTTATGGATTCTATTATAAGTAAACCTTGTTGTAAGAAGGAGGAGATTTATAATGGATAAAGATGAAGAAAAGTTACTTAAAAAAATATTACCTAATAAATATAGTAGTGTAGATGCTTATAATATTAGATTAAATGGTAGTGGAATTTTAAGAAAAGTTAATGAATATATTAATATTGAATCTAGGGAAGATGGACAAGGTATTAATGTTTATGTTAAAGATAATACTTCTAATGGAGTAGTTGATATTCCAGTTTTGGTTAGTAAGAGTGGTATAACTGATATTGTTTATAATGATTTTTTTATTGGTAAGAATTCTAGTGTTACTATTATTGCTGGATGTGGGATTTCTAATCATGGTCATAAGGATAGTGCTCATAATGGAATACATAGATTTTTTATTGATGAAAATTCTAATGTAAAATATTATGAAGTACATTATGGAGAAGGAAATACTGATGCTAAAAGGATACTTAATCCAACTACTGAAATTACACTTGGTAATAATTCTACTATGACTATGGAAACTTCTCAAATCAAGGGCGTAGATGATGCTAATAGAGTTACTAAAGCAGTACTTAATGATAACTCTAAATTATCTATTAATGAAAAAATATATACAAGTAATAATCAAAATGCAAAAACTATGTTTGAAGTATTACTTAAAGGAAATAAATCGAGTGCTCATGTTGTTTCTCGTAGTGTAGCAGAAGATGAATCTAGTCAAACATTTAAGTCAAATATGATTGGTGAAAATGATTGTTATGGTCATGTTGAATGTGATGCAATTATTAAAGATAATGCTCATGTTAAATCTATACCTGAAATTGATGCTGTCGCTGTTGATGCTACTTTAGTACATGAAGCTACAATTGGTAAAATAGCTGGAGATCAATTTATAAAACTTATGTCTTTAGGACTTAGTGCTAAAGAAGCCGAAAAAGCTATTATAGATGGATTTTTAAAATAACAGATAGAAATATCTGTTATATTTCAAATATAAATTATTAAAGGAGATAAATTATGAATAGATATATTAGTACTAAAAGAGCTGGAATGTTTGGTATGATATGCAATATATTTTTAATGATTATAAAATTTATTGTTAGTTTTATTACTGGTAGTCAAGCAATGATAGCTGATGCGTTTAATAGTGCAGGAGATATATTTTCATCATTAATGACATTTATAGGTAATAAAATATCAAGTAAGCCATGTGATGAAGATCATAATTTAGGACATGGAAAAGCAGAATATATTTATTCTATGCTTATTAGTATATCTATGATATTAATGTCTTTATTTTTACTTAAAGATTCTATTAGTTCACTCATTAACAATAAAACATATGAATTTTCTATATGGTTAATAGTTGTTTGTTTAATAACTATTATTACTAAATTGATATTATATTTTTATACTAATAAAATATATAAAAAATATAATAATCTGTTATTAAAGGCTAATTCAAAAGATCATTTTTATGATAGTATTATTACTACTTTGAACTTAATTTCTTGTATATTTAGTATATATGGAATATATTTTTTAGATGGGATAGTTGGAACTATTATATCTATATGGATACTTATTGCTTATATTAGAATATTTATTGAAAGTTATGATGTTTTGATGGATAAATCTATATCAATTGAAACTAAAAATAAAGTATTTAAAATTATAGATAAGCATAAAGAAGTTAAGAAAGTTATTCATTTTAATTCTACTCCAGTTGGATATAAATATCAGATATCATTTACTATTTATGTAGATGGAAATATGAGTACTTTTAAGAGTCATGAGATAGCTAATAAATTAGAAAAAGAAATTATAAAAGAAATAGATGATATTTATTTGGTTATTATACATGTTAATCCATATGAGAAGGAGAAATAAAAATGAGTATTTTAGAAGCTGTTTTGATGAGTTTTGGTCTTGCTATGGATGCTTTTGCAGTATCTATATGTACTGGATTAGAACTTAAAAATGTTAAATTAAAAGATGCTATTAAAGTTGGATTATGGTTTGGTTTTTTTCAAGCATTAATGCCTTTAATTGGTTATTTACTTGGAAGTGGATTTGAAAGTTTAATTACTAATATAGATCATTGGGTTGCTTTTGTTTTACTTTTATTTATTGGTGGTAAAATGATTTATGAATCTTTTCATGAGGGGAAGGGTAGTTATGGTGATTTGAAATTTAAATCTATGTTTATTTTAGCTATTGCTACTAGTATTGATGCTTTAGCTATAGGTATTGCTTATGTCTTTTTATATGGTAGTAAGAATATGGCTTTATCATTTAGTTTAATTGGTATTATTACATTTATTATATCTGTTATTGGTGTTAAAATAGGAAATATTTTTGGTAATAAATTTAAGAATATTGCTGAAATAGTAGGTGGTATTATTTTAATTCTTATTGGAACTAAGATATTATTAGAACATTTAGGAGTGTTTTAAGACTTATTTTTGATGTTTTATAGTATTTATAATATTTTTATTCATTAAAAAGTAAACATTTTAAAATCGACTATTTATTTAGTCGATTTTTAATTACCACATATATGTTAGATTTCCATCATTAATGTAATATTTATCCATTAATACAACTTCATTAAATGAATTAGGCAATTTATTCTTTTTATATTTTGATATTATTACTCCAATTTCATCATACCATAATGCTTGAGCTACATAATAATATTCTGAATCTATACCAATTATAATAGCTATATGACCACCAGCTGCATTACTATGAAGTAAATCTCCTGGTTTAATAGTGTCGCTTGTTGCAAGTGTTTTAGTTAATTTTTTTAGTTCTCCAAAATCAGTTAAATCACTTTTTGTAGAAAATCCAGCTCCAACATCTTTTACATCAAATCCTGAGTTTAATAAAGCCCATGATACAAATCCACTACAATCAAGACCATTATCAATATATCTTTTAGCAGGATTGCTATAAAGTGAACATCCCCACATTTTAGGACCTGTTTTAGAACCTGTTATACTTTGATATTTTGTTTCTGAAAGATATAATCCTTCATGATAATATCTTCCTTCACCATCAACATTATTTGTTGTTTGTCTTCCATTTTCATAGAAATAATTTATTCTATATGGAAATTCTAAAGTTAAGAATCTTGCTGCTTCTACTGCCCCAGCTCTTGTTTTATATCCAGCATCTTCAATTCTACTTTTTAATATTTCATCTAATAATTTGCTCTCTTCTTCACTAAATTCATTACATTTTAGATACCTTTTATCATAATCATATCCATCTTTAGGAGCAGTTACTATTGTATCTGTTACTGTTACATTTGTTTCATAACTTTTACCATTTATATTTATTTTTAGAGTAGTAGAACCTATGGATTTACTTGATATTTTGCCATCTATAAAATCTATTATTTTATTATCATATTCTGTTTCTATAGAATTATAATCTCCAATATAATATTTTATATATTCATAGTTTCCATCTGTAGGTAAATATATATTTTCTTTTTCATTTATTTTATATTCTGATAAAGTATCTATTCTTTTAATTTTGTTATCTTTTTTAATATATAAATATTTATATCCAGTATTTATTGTAGAGGTACATTTTTTATCTAATACTTTAATCCATTCATCATTATCAGTAGGGGTAGTAGTACTTAATATACATTCTGAATCTTTATATTTATTTGATAATGTTATTTCTATTGTATCATCACTTATATTTACTTTTTCGATTACTATCTTGTTTTTCTTATAAATGTGCAAAACTAACGTGAAAATAATTAAAACAAAGAAAACTATCATTAAAAATAATACTATTCTTTTTAATAGTCTTGCATATTTTTTCTTTAATTTTAATTTTTTTGTTTTTTTGATTTTTTTCATTTTAATACCATAATTTAGTTAACTTTCCATCTTCTTTATAATAACTATCCATTAGCATTACATAGAAGTAACGTTCAAATATATTTTTCTTTGAATATGCTTTAATAATTACAGCTACATTTGGTGGTGTCCATAAACTTTCTGCTACATAATAGTTGTCATCATCTTCACCAACTATCATAGCTATATGTCCTCCACTTAATCCACCTGAGCTTAGCAAATCTCCAACTTTAACCTTACCTGATGCTACAACATCTGCATTGAATCTAATTCTTTCACCATAATCTGTTAAGTCTAAGTGAGAAGCAAGTCCTGCACCTATATCTCCTACATCCCAGCCGCCATTTAACATAGCCCATGATACAAATCCACTACAGTCAAGACCGTTTGCTCTATATCCGTGTGATGGTCGACTATATAACTGGCATCCCCATGTTTTAGGACCAGCCATTGTTTTCTTTATATTTGTAAATCTTGATTCATCCAAGTATAATCCTACATGATAATATCTTCCTTCGCCATCAATGCCATTGGTACTTGCTCTTCCATTTTCAGAGAAATATCTAATTTTATATGGAAACTCTAAAGTTAAGAATCTTGCTGCTTCAACAGCACTAGCTCTTGTTTGATATCCAACTTCATTAATCCTATCTTTTAAAATTTCATCTAATAAATCATTTTCTTCTTCATTATATTTTCCACATGGAAGATAAGACTTTTTATTATTGTAACTTTTTGGTCTTACTGTTATAAGATCTGTTACTATGATTTCTATAGATGCTTTAGTTTCATTATATTCTGCCGTTAAAGTAGTATTTCCAACTTTAAGACCTGTTATTTTCAAATCTTTATCTATAGAAGCTATACTTTCATCATCTATTGTGTATTTTACATCATCTTTATTAAAATATCCTACTGATTCAATATTAAGAGTAGGGGTATAAGAACCTTTAACTGCTAAATATATCTTTTCTTTATTAAAATTAAAACTTAGTATTTTTCCTAATTTTTCGGTACTAGTTACTTTATATATTTCATTATTTTCATTTTTTAAATATATAGTATATGATTTATTTTCATTTATTTTAATATTACATTCTCCATTTTTTGATAAAATCCATTTATCACTTGAAGATGTATCATCTGTTTCACTACAGTAAATCTTATCATGTTTTAATTTATTTTCATCTAATTCAAATTTTATATTTATTATATTATCATTAGTTATTACAGCGGTTGCTTCTTTTATCGAAGGGTATGCATAAGATCTATGTATCTTTACTAAAGCAAAACAAGTTACACTAGCTGTAACTGATAAGATTGCAATTATACATATCATTTTTTTGATTAACTTACTATTCATATCTATATGGTATCATAAAATAAAAGGATATTCAATGAATATCCCTTTACTATTTACATCTTGATGATGCATTACTTTTACATCTAGAGTTATTTCTAGCATTTGATTTGCATCTAGAATTTCTTGCTCTAGAATTCATTCTTGCATTACTTCTTGCATTTGCCATATTAATCACCACCCAATATTATTATGGTAATAATTTTAATATTAATGTATATATTTTTAATATGAAAATGGAAATAATTGGTCCAATAATATTATCATTATTAGCAGGTTTATCTACTATATTTGGTAGCTTTTTAGTATTTATAAAAACTAAAAAAGTTAACGAGATGATTGTTTTTTGTTTATCTTTTTCAATGATGATTATGATAATTATTTCTATTTTTGAATTAATTCCTAAATCATTTACAGGTTTAATCAATAATTATGGAATTGTTTTTGGATTAATTATATCAATATTGGTATTTATATTTGGATATTTATCTATAGATAGAATTAATTCATTTGTAAATAAAAAAAATAAGTCATCTAATTTATATAAAATTGGTATTTTAAGTATGATATCTTTAATGATACATAATTTTCCTGAAGGAATTATTGTATTTATTTCTGCATATACAAATATTAAAATCGGTATTAAAATGTGTATTGCAATTATGCTTCATAATATACCAGAAGGAATAGCTATTAGTATACCACTATTTTACAGTGGTAAAAGTAGGGGAGAAGTTATTAAATATACTCTTATATCTGGACTTGCTGAACCTTTTGGAGCAATACTTTCATATATATTTATAAAAGATTATATAAATGATACATTGCTTTCATTTATACTTATGTTTACCGGAGGATTAATGATTGGACTTTCAATTAATGAAATATTAAAAGAAATTATTAAATATAAAAAGAATGATTATTTATTTGTTGGTGTTATTTGTGCATGTTTTCTTTCATTAATTCTTGTTTTTATGTAATTTTATTATTCAATTATAAATTAAAATAATATTCCCCTTTTCTATTTGCTTTAAAAGTAGAGGAGGGGTTATTACTTATTATAGTAAGATAATAATTCTTATAATATTTGTGTATATAGTTAATATAAAAGTTTCTAAAACGCATCGAGAAATGATTAAATGAATAATTATACGTTTCAATTAAATTATTATATTAGAATATTTTGAATTTATTTAATAATTATTATTGTTAAAATGAATAAAAATATATTTGTGTATTATAAATAATAAAAAATTATAAAATTATTTAAGCAAAATTACAGAATTTATTATAAACAAATGATATATAATTATATTGACTTAATAAATATTAGAATAATAAATATAATAATATTTAATTAATTTAAAGTAATTCTTATCAATAAAAAAGACTATATAAATAACCATTATATAATCTTTTATTTATAGAAGTTAACATAACATATATTATCGGAAGTTACGTTTTTTGAAATTTAAAAATAAATATTATACTTTTCTTGATTGAATTTCTGCCATTCTATTTAGTACTTCAGATGCATTCTCTTTATTAATCTCAGTGTATCCCAATTCCTTTAAAGCTTGAATTTTAACTGAATTTAATTGTTGTGTTCTTGATAATTTTTCTTCTTTGTCATTTTCAATTTCTTGAACAAATCTAGCATGTGATTCAGCTAATTTAGATTTAGATGCACCACCATTATTATATAGATTAAATGCAGTAAATATAATACTTTCTAATATAAATTGTCTTGTTTCATTAAACTTAAATTCCATTGGATTAGTAAATCCAGTTTTTTTAGATAAATATGCAAATATATATTTTATTTCTGGAACATTATCTAAAGATTGTAAAACATGATATAAATATAAGAATGTATAATAAGTATCCTTTGTTTTTTCTTCTGTAAATTTTTCTTTAATTAAGAATACTAAATCATTTAATAACTCCTGCTCTTCTCTAGTTAAATTTTTATAATTGAAGGCTTGACTATTCATATCTCTTACATTTTGATTTAATCTAGCTTCTACATTTTCTAAATATTCACTAGTAACCTTAATGTTTTTAATCGCTTTGTCACTACCCTCTTCTATATCTAATAATTTTAATAATAATATTCTTTTTTCTTGAGGCCATTTACTAAGAGAATCTAATTCTAAATAATTATATATCATTTGTCTAGATACACCTAAATATTTAGCTAATTTTACCTTAGAAATACCTATTTCACTTAATAATTCATTTAATTCTTTCATAAAATCTCTCCTATCTACTATATACAATATAATTGTATAACACTTTACACTTGGTTGTCAATAGTTTGAAATTAAAAAATAAAATTCATAGTTTCCAAATAAAAATTGGAAACTATGAATTTTATTTTATGTTTTAATACCATTCAGGATGACATAGATCTAAAACATAATCACACACAACCACTAATCTCATTTGTTTTAATACCATTCAAGATGACATAGAGAGTTAAAATAAAGGCTTAGCCCTAAATACTCACTTGTGAGAGACTGCTTAGGCAGTCATTTTTTTGCTTGTATAGCACAACTACACTTTATGGTTTAAGTGTAGCATTTTTTTAAATAAAAATCTATATATAATATATATTTATCAATAATAATTATAGTTTGTATTATTTTTATTACTTAACCTCTCTTTTTCATAACAATTCTTGCATAATCCTTTAGCATAATGTTCTTTACCGCAAATTCCGCAAAACAATTCTTTTCTATTTAAATAGCCTATTCTTTTTGCATTAATTTTACTAGTTTCTTTTCTAAAACATCCACATGATTTAGTATAACCATTTAATACATTCATCGCTCTTGTTATAAATGTATTACCACAATCACATTCACAAACAAACCAATCAAGACTATTTTTTCTATATACATCTTTAATTGTTATTCTATTAATTTTTTTATTAATATATTCTTTCAACTTATAACCTCTATATTATTCTAATACTAAATTTTCTTTATAATTATGATATTTATTTGGCACATTTAAAACAGTAATTAATTTGCCAAACTTAGTAATATAGATAAAACTATTATATACAATAATTTTACCTTTACTTTTAAATTCTAAATATCCAAGTAATTTTTTAAAGTCTCCACTAAAGTCATGAATTTTATTCCCTTTTCTTTTAGCAAGTTTATAATTATATTCCGCATTTTTCACACCTACTCTTGTTCTAATTCTACTTTTAGCATGTTTCGTAACTATTCTATTTTCCATATTATCACACTCCCTAAATACATATTACCATACGAAAATCGCTATAGTGTTGTAAATTATATTCAAATAAAAAAGACAAAAAATTTGTCTTTTTTATATTACTCAAAAAAGGAGTATAAAAAAATGAAAACATATATATATTAACACATCTTTCTTTGTACAGTGTTGTATTATTTATTTTAAATACCAAATATCTTTTCCATCTTTAAATACTTGTTTTATGATACCACCCATTAAACATTGTTCTCCTAAATAAACAACACATGCTTGACCAGGAGTTACTGCTTTTACATCTTTATATTTTACTCTTATGTGTTTATCATCAATATATTCTATTTGAACTGGAACATCTTCACTTCTATATCTAAATTTTGCTGTTGCAAAAACCGGATGTTTATCAGAAATAAAATTCATATCTTCAATAATTGCTTCATCTGATAAAAGATATTTTGAATCTTCTCCATATGCTACATATAGAATATTCTTTTTAGAATCTTTTCCGCACACATAGTGTCTTTTTTCATCTCCACTTAAACCAACATTTCTTCTTTGACCAATAGTATAGTTCATAAGACCATTATGTTCTCCTACTTTTTTTAGAGTTTCTACATCAATTATATCGCCTTTTTTACCTTTTAAATAATTAGAAACAAATTCTTGATAATGTCTTTCTCCAATGAAACATATACCTGTAGAATCTTTTTTATCATACACAGGAATATGATTTTCTTCAGCAATTTTTCTTACTTCAGGTTTAGTTAAACCACCTACTGGAAATAAAACATCTTTTAATTGTTCACTTGTAACTTGACTTAAAAAGTATGTTTGATCCTTATTATTATCTACTCCTCTTAAGAGTCTATTTCCTTCAATTCTTGCATAGTGACCAGTAGCTATTTTATCAGCGCCTAATTTTTTAGCTTCTTTTTTAAATCTATCAAACTTAATATATTTATTACACATTATATCTGGATTAGGAGTTCTACCTTTTTCTAATTCACTTAAAAAATATTTAAATACATCATCCCAGTATTCTTTAATAAAATCAACTCTATATAGTGGAATGCATAATTCATCACATACATTTTTAGCATCTCTATAATCTAATTCTTGAGGACAGACTCCATTAGTGATACCTTCTGGATCATTATTGATATTAGAATCCCAATTTTTCATAAATAGACCAACTACTTCATAACCTTGTTTCTTTAATAAATATGCAGATACAGCTGAGTCTACTCCTCCACTCATTCCTACTACTACTTTCATGATATAACTCCTTTCAATATTTAAGATTATATCATTTATTTAAGTGATTTTAAATCTTTTTATATAATTATATTATTAGTTTTATAATATTTGTGCTTAAATAAACTTCAAATATACTTGTTAAAGTTAATGCTATTATAAATATTAATAATATATAAAAATAGTTTTTAGAAAATGATGTTATATTTATAGATTTATTTGTTTTTATGGCATTATATATTTTTAAAGAGAAACTTATACTATAGTAACTCATTATAATATATATTAATTCATTTATTATTTTAGATGGAAATAGTATTATTAAAGCATATAAGAAGCCTTTTAACTTAAATGAATAAATTATACTACTTATCATTAATCCTATTGATATCCCCCTATAAATGATTATTAATGGTACTAAAGGAAATAAAAAGAATATAATACCAAATATCCATAATATAGATAAATATTTATAATTAGATATAAGTGTATTTATTAATCCTTTAATATAATTAAAATTATTTTCACTTATTAAATCTATATAATTTAGAGTATAATTTTCTAATGATGTTTTATCAATAAAAATAAAACTAATCACGCCAAATAGTAGTCCTAATATAAATAACAATATTAATACTTTAAATATTCTACTTTTTATTATTTTCATATTAAAGTATATTTAATTCTTTATTTTTTATTACTTTTATATTATAATTTATTTGAGGTAAATGTTATGGAAAACAAGAAAAAGAAAAAGAAAATGAAATCTGGTGATTTAGCTAAAAAAATATTTGCATGGGTTATGTTATTTGCTATGATTGCTAGTGTTTTCACTATTGCTATTTCTGTATTAGCTAATTAAAATGTAATTTAAAAGAAGATATTAATTTGTATCTTCTTTTGATTTTTCTTTATATTTATTTATTATTTTTTCTATTAGCCAAATATTTTCAGCAGTAATACTCATTCCTGCTGCTTTTTTATGTCCTCCACCATTTTTTTCATATTTTTTGGCTATTAATGATACGTCTACATTTTCTTTAGTTGTTCTTAATGAAAATGAGTTTCTAAAGAAATTAACTATTAAAATATAGTCTAATTCAGGATGATTTGATGATAATATATTTCCTACTTCACTTCTATATAATTCTACTATAACGCACCCTACTTTATAGCCATCTAAATCAAAAGTCACTAGTTTTTTATCACATTCTTTTATGTAATATTCTTGTTCTTCTTCATTTCTTTTAATCAAAATATTATCACTCTCATTAAATAATTCTAAATCATTTTTTAATACATTAATATATTTATTAATATAATATTCATTTCCATAATAAGAATGAACTATTTCTAATTTGTTTGCATCTTTATTTCCATTATTTTTAAAATCCCAAGTATCTCTACTTCTTGTTCCTTCTACAAATCTAATGGTAGCATTGTTATATAAAAAACTATCTTTATAATTTTCTTTTAAATAATCATAAAATAATGATGTGCCACATGTTAATATACCATTTTTAATTGGTTCTTCATTTATAAAGTCAATTTTATTATTTTCTATTTCACTTTCATGATGATCAAAATGTTTTATTTTGACTTTTAAATCATTAGTTTCTTGAATTAATTTTATTAAATCTTTATTTATTGATAAATCTGTTATAAATATTTCTTCATATTCTTTATACTTATTTGTATCAATTAAATCTTTTATTGTTTTTGGTAAATCAGGTAACTCTACTAAAATATAATCTATATTATTAAATATTATTTTTGATAGAACTACTGATCCTAAACCATCTATATCAGCAATATGCGATATTATTAATTTTTTTCTCATATCATCCACCCTATATATATTAACATATTATTTGTATATTTTATATACTTGAATAAACTATTTTTATCTAATATAATATACTTAAAGAAGAGGTTTTTATGGATAAAATTAAAATATTAGAAGCAAAATCAAATGAAAGAGGTTTATATAATTATACTTATTTAGAAAGTGATTATGATGAAGATTTAGGCGAAATTGTTGACTCATTTTCTGTGGAACATGAATTAGAAACAAATACTATTAAAATTCTCGAATTAGAAAATGCTTTAAAAAATTATGATACTATTAGTAAAAAATATAGATTAATAGCTGCATTATTGTGCAAGAAAGCTAGTTTAAAAGATGGAAAAGATGAATTAATGAGAGATATAGAAGATTTAAAGAAGACAAGTATTGTTTTAAACAAAAGAATTTTAACGTATGAAAGATGCTTAAATGAATGGTATCACTTAAGTGATGGCAAAAATGAGGCAAATGAATATATAAGAAGAGCTTTAAAAATTAAATAAAGCTTTTTTATAAACAAAAAAACTGCTTATGCAGTTAATTTACAATATATGGTGGCCTGCTAGGGATTTGAACCCTAGACCCACCGATTAAGAGTCGGTTGCTCTACCAACTGAGCTAGCAGGCCATAAATCAAGTTCCTATTCATTATAACATAATTTTTTAAAAAATAAACACTTTTTTATTAAAAAAACTAGAAATTATTTCAATTCTAGTTTTTTTATACTTTCTTTTTCTTTTAAGCTCGTTTCTTCAATAGATAATTCAGGTTCAACTATCATATTACTTATATTTACATTTTGAATGTATTTTATATCGTTATTATAATCTAGCGAATTTAATTTTTCTTGTGCTTTATTTAATTTTTCTAAAAGTATATCAAGATTTTTTTCATCTTCTTTTATATCTTTTTTATACTCTTTTATTTTAGACTTGTATTTTTCAATAAAATTAATTGCTGCTTCTACTAAACAATATAATCCTGCTACACTAAATGGTAATAATAAAGTTAAAAAATATGTATATGTTATATTAGTTATTAAACTTAAAAATGTAATTACAGAAGTTACTAGAATACAAGATGCAATAAATTTAACTCTACCCTTCTTCAAATTTTTTTCTTCTCTTTTAATTTTCTTTTTACCTTCAATTAATTTTCTTTTAAGTACTTTAGAAGAACTTTCTAAATTTTCAACTTTGTTTTCTTGATAAAGTTTTTGTTCTAATGCTTTTCTTGATTCACTTTCTAATACTTTTAAATTTCCTTCTGCATCAGAAACTATATAATTTGTACCTATTTTAATATATTTTTTATTCATAATTCACCTTTGTTACTTTATTGTAAGGTTTAGCAAAATAAAAGTCAATTAGTTTATGTAACTAATTGGCTCTTTAATGTTTGTATCATATGTCTTTATTTCCATTAACTTAGATATGTTTACTACACTATAATTCATTTCTGTTAATTTTGGTAAAATCATTTTTATTGCATCAATTGTTTCTGGATAAATATCATGAAATATTACTATGCATCCATCACATGCATTTGATATAACATTATTATATATCTTTTTACTATCTCTTAATAACCAGTCTTTGGGATCTATATTCCATAAAACTATATTGTAATTACTATTAAGTAGTAAATCATTGTATTTGCCATATGGAGGCCTTAAAAGTGTGATATTATCACTTGTTATTTCATTATATATTAATTCTGGTGTATTTAATTCAATTTCTAATTCTTTTTCATCTATTTCAGTTAAATTTTTATGTGAATATGAATGCGAACCTATTTCACTATTTGAATTATATATATTTAACACTGTATCTTTATATGCTCTCATTCTATTTCCAATCATAAAGAATGTTGCGCTTGCATTATTTGCTTCTAAAGTTTTAAGTAAGTCATTTGTATACTCACTAGGTCCATCATCAAATGTAAATGCTATAAATTTATTTCCACTTGTATAACTCACTTCTTCATTTGTATTTGTTTTTATTGTGACATATGGAATATAATCTATTAAATTAAAGTTTAAATTGTTAAAATATATATCTATTTTATCATCATCTATTATATAGGTAAAATTATTTATATTTTCATCTTTTATAGTGTCATATATTTCTTGTGAGTATTTATAATAAACTAAATCATTTATTTCATTTTTTAAATAATCTTTGTCATAAATATTTGTAATATATGCTAGTTCTTCTTTTGATGTGTCTATTAGAATATTTTTATTTTTTATATTATTTAGCGTATTTTGAATATTAAATGTAATATTTACATATTCATTTATTTTATAAATATTATATGAAACATCTAAAGCTTTTGATTCTACATCTGATGATTTAAACTTTTTTACATATGAGTAAATTATATTTGTAATAATTGCATTTATTTTATCGCTTTTAAATCTTGGATATTCTACATATATATTTGTATCATTATTTGAATAATATATGTTAGACATTGTTATTTCATCTTCTGTGTTCTCACTATCTTTTATAAATAGTTTTGATATTACAAAAAACACTAAAAATACAATTAGCATGCTTACTATATATTTAATAAAAATGTTTTTTTTCATATTATCAATCTACTTTCTATAATTAATATATCACAAAATATAAAAAAATAAACAATTTTTAATAAAAAATATTGAAAACGATTTTTTTTTATGATATTATTAATTAGCGATGGACCTTTAGCTCAATTGGTTAGAGCATCCGGCTCATAACCGGGCGGTTGTAGGTTCGAGTCCTACGAGGTCCACCACTAATGATGCAGGTGTGGCGAAATTGGCAGACGCACTAGACTTAGGATCTAGCGGAGCAATCCATGGGGGTTCAAGTCCCTTCACCTGCACCACTTATGAATTATAAATCAATCTTAATGATTGATTTTTTTTGAAGAAAAACATCTAAAATATACAAAAATAGAAATGATATACTTAGTTTAAAATGCAAACAAAAAGATGGAAATTTTGAACTATAAATTTCTTTATTTTATTATTTTGTTATAGTTTTTGTTTTCTTTTGTAAACAAGTTCCATCTGTTTTATAAATGGCTACTGCAGTTATATCAGTAATTTCATTTAAATATCTATTAAGCAAATCATCTATGGATATGAATATTGGAATATCATCTTTACATATTATTGGACCAAATTCAGCAAATCCTTTCATAAAGCCTTCTATAGTTTTACAATATTCACCTATTTCATAATTATTGTCATCATAAAAATACACAATTCTATATCCATCTTCATAAGCAATTCCATGTCTATTGTATTTCAATTCCTTTGCAACTATTTTCATTTAAACCATCTCCTAACTATAATCAATTGTATCATACGTTATTTAATATTTATTTAAATTTCTATTATGATTCTTTTAATTTCAAGTAAGTGTCAAGTACTATATTAAATTTTGTTTTATTATAGTATAATTATATTAAGGTGATTAAAGTGATTTATTATTTTATAGGAATTAAAGGTTCTGGTATGAGTTCACTTGCTCAAATTATGTTTGATTTGGGATATAAGGTTATGGGTAGCGATAAATCAGAACATTTTTTTACTGAGGAAGGTTTAAGAAAAAAAGGAATTGAAATTTTTGACTTTAATAAAGATAATATTAAAGAAGGAATGATTATTGTTCAAGGTAATGCTTTTAATGATGATCATGAAGAAGTTAAAAGAGCTCATGAGCTTGGATTAAAAATATATACTTATCAAGAAATGATTGCAGAAATAACTAATAATACTAAACTTATTGCTATTTCTGGTTGTCATGGTAAGACTACTACTACTACAATGATTAGTAAGGTTTTTGAAAATATTGGAATTAATTATTTAATTGGAGATGGAACTGGATATTCTAAAAAAGGAAATGAATATTTTGCTCTTGAAGCATGTGAATTTAAAAGACACTTTTTATCTTATAATCCTTATTATGCTATTGTTACAAATGTTGAATTAGATCATACTGATTACTATAAAGATTTAGATGATGTTATAGATGCATTTAATTCATTTATTAATAAAGCACGTAAGGCTGTTATTATGTGTGGAGATGATAATAATTGTAGAAAACTAAAAACAAATAAGCCTGTTTTATATTATGGCTTTAATGATAATAATGACGTTATTGCTAAAAATATAAGGATTAAAGATGAAGTAACTGTTGTAGATGTATATATTAAAGGAGAAAAATATGATACCTACTCTTTTCCATTTGTAGGCGATCATTTACTTCTTAACGCTTTAGCAGTTATAAGTGTTTGTTATTTAGAAAATCTTGATAAGACTGAAGTTGAGAATCAAGTTAAAAAAATAGAACATGCTAAAAGAAGATTTATTGAAGAAAAATTTCAGTCAAATATACTAATTGATGATTATGCTCATCATCCAACTGAAGTTAAAGTTACTATTGAAGCTGCTAAAAAGAAATACCCCGATAGAAAAGTTATTGCTATATTTAAAGCACATACTAAATCTAGGGTTGCATATTTTCATAAAGAATTTGCTGATGCTTTAAATTTAGCTGATAAGTGTTATGTTATGGAAATTGGTGAAGATAGAAAAGAAGTTGGATATGAAAAAACAACTCATGAAGATATATTAAAAGATTGCAAGAATGGCGAATTTATATCACTTGAAACTGCAGATAAGTTATTACAATATAAAAATAGTGTATTATTATTTATGAGTAGTAAAGATATTTATGTACTTGAGGATGAATATAAAAGACTTGCTAGCAAATAGCAAGTCTTTTAATATAAAAAGGAAGAGAACTACTCTCTTCCTTCTAATCTACATAATAAATCAATTTTGAACATTTCTTTTTGAGCATTAGCTTTTGAAATCATTATTCCTTTATATGCAGTTAATTCTGATCTATGACCATCTAATAAAATATCTTTAGGTTCTAAATTATTTAAAACAACTACATTATTTTGTTTATGTACAGTATAATTTAACTTAACTTCTCCATATACTTTTACGAATAATGAATCAGTTGGTAATCTTAAATCATATGTTTCTGTTTGTTCATGTTTATTAATTGAAACTAATTCGCCAACAAATTCTCCACTTCTTAATTTTGGATAAAAATCAAACATTAGTTTTTTATAAGCTACCATGTTATATTTTTTTAAACTTCTTTCTAATTTTTTGAAATTATTTTCATCCAAATAATCCAATATATATCTACCCTTCATAATCATCAAAACCCCCCTTAATGATTTGTACATAGATTATAGCATAAAATATAAGAAAAGTCAAGTTTTGCTTGACTTTTTATCAAATATATGATTTTATTTCAAATTTCCTTTTGATTCAATATCATTTTTTATAAGTTTAATAAATTCATCTTTGTTAACTGTTATAGTTTCATTAGAACCACGAAGTCTATAACTTATCATATTATTATCTCTTTCTTTATCTCCTAAAATAAGAGTATATGGTACTTTTGATATTACACTTTCTCTCATTTTATAATTTAATTTTTCATCTCTATTATCAAGTGTTACTCTAATATCATTATCTTCTAATAAATTAAATATATCATTTGAATAATCTAAATGATATTCCATATTTACTGGGATAATATTTACTTGATTTGGGGCAAGCCATGTTGGAAGAGCACCTTTAGTTTCTTCTAGAATATAAGCCATAAATCTATCTAATGAACCAAGTATTGCTCTATGAAGTACTACTGGAGTTTTCTTTTCGCCATCTTTATCTACATATTTTAAATCGAATTTAGCTGGTAAGCAAAAGTCTAATTGACATGTTGATAGTGTGTACTCATTTCCTACTGCTGGGCGAACATTAACATCTAATTTTGGTCCATAGAATGCTGCTTCTCCAATTTCTTCAGTATATTCTATACCTAAATCATTTAAAACTTCACGTAATTCATTTTCTGCTTTATTCCACATTTCATCATCTTGATGATATTTTTCTTTATCTTCTGGATCTCTTAGTGATAGAACACATCTATAATTAGTAATATTAAAGTCTTTATAAACATCAAATATCAAATCTACTACATTTTTAAATTCTGATTTAATTTGTTCCGGTGTTACAAAAAGATGAGCATCATTTTGGCAAAAATGTCTTCCTCTTTCTATGCCTTTTACAGCTCCTGATGCTTCATATCTAAAGTCATGAGCTATTTCACCTATTCTTATTGGTAAATCTTTGTATGAATGTAATTTATTTGAATAAATCATCATGTGATGTGGACAATTCATCGGTCTTAATACAAATGTTTCTTCATCGACTTGCATAGCTGGGAACATATTCTCTTTATAGTGATCCCAATGACCAGATGTTTTATATAATTCTACAGTTCCAACACATGGTGTTAATACATGAAGATAACCTAGTTTTTTTTCTTTTCTTTTTATATATTCTTCTAATTCTTGCCAAATAACATATCCATTTGGTAAATACATAGGGAGACCACGACCTACTAAATCATCAGACATAAATAATTCCATATCTTTGCCTATTTTTCTATGATCTCTATTCTTGCAATCTTCTAGATATTCTAGATATTCATTTAAATCTTCTTCTGTTTCAAAACATACTCCATAAATTCTTTGTAACATTTTGTTTTTTGAGTCTGCTTTCCAATAAGCACCTGAAACTTTTAATAATTTAAAATATTTAATTTTCTTTGTACTTTCTACATGTGGTCCACGACATAAATCAATAAAATCTCCTTGTTCATAGCATGAAATTACTGTATCATTTTCATCCATTCTACTGATTAAATCAATTTTATATTCATCATTCTTAAACATATCAAGAGCTTCTTCTTTTGAAAGTTCTCTTCTTTTGATAAGTTTATTATCTTTTGATATTTTTTTCATTTCTTTTTCGATTTTTGGTAAATCTTCTTCTGTTAAAGAGATATCTCCTAAGTCTATATCATAGTAGAAACCTGATTCTATAACTGGTCCTACCCAAAATTTTGCATTTGGATACAAATGCTTTACTGCATGTGCTAAAAGATGTGCACAGCTATGATTTAAAATATTTAAATCTTTGTCTTCTTTTATTTCTTTCATTATAAATCTTCTCCTTCAATTTTATTATTTCTTTTATATTTCTTTGTTATTTCTATTCCTCTATTTGTTAATTCTCTTCTTGCTCGATATTGATTTCTTACTGATGAAAATTTTCTTCTTAGTAGTTGTCTTAATTCATATTCACTTAGGCTTGTATAATCATATACAGTATCATCTATTTTAATTTTTCCATCTCTTTGTACATTTATTTGAAGGAATTCTTTTTCTTGATAGTCTAATTCTGGTATAAAATAAGGTATAATTGTTTTACCATCAGAAACCAATGCTACTTCTCCTTCATAGATGCAATCAATGTTTTCTTCAATGTAATCAAATGAAGATCTTTCGAGAAAATCAAATAAAGCAAATATTTCTTTGTGAGTCATTTTTGTTAAATCTTCTCCGGTGACATATAAGTATCTTGATAAAAATTTTGATAAACTTATTACTTTACTTTTTAAAAACTTATGTTCTCTTATTAACTCTCCATAGTTCATATTTTTCCCCCTAAAATAAAAAGGAATAGTACAAGGAGTGCTTATGCACGGTACCATCCCTTTAATTAACTCATATGTTTTTTAACGTAAACAACTCGTAGGTTATTAGCCTCATAAAATTGGTAGTAATTCTTAAGGAGTTATGTTAGTTTACATCAACCACTAACTTTCTATGATAACTTTTCTTATAATCTTGTCCAATTAATTAATTTATGAATAAATGTTACCACAATTTATGTAATTATGCAACATCTTTTTCTAAAACTAGACTCCCTTTTTTTCTTTTAACTTCTGCTAAAGCAGTGATTTTATCTTTTAATAATTCTAATTCATAAGCATCTAATTCACTTATTGCTTTTGCTATATCTTCTTTTGTTACTTCATCTTTTACCATAATATGTTCTACTACTTTTGAGTCATTCATAAATGGAGTTAAATTTAACTCGTCTGTTGATTCTGAAATATGTGTAATATACTCTATTGGTGTTTCATAAGTATCGTATACTGTATAATCATTTTTTCTTGCAGTATATCTTTCTGGTTTTTCAAATACTATTTCAGGTTCTTTAACATCAACAACTTGATTTCTTTTTCTTTCTTCTTCATCAAGTATCATTTGACGCATTTGATCTTCAGTAATATATTCTCCACTATTTATTTCATTATTTACAGCTCTTTCTATAGCATTTTTTCCTCTTACTAATTTAGTTGCTTTAACTGCATAATAAAATGGAATAAAGCCTTTTAAAATACTTGATATTTTATTATTAAATTTATATAGACTATTTTTGTTTCTTAAAACATAGCCTTTATCTTCTAATTTTTTTTCTATTACAGGTCTAACTGACTCTATAACTGCAATACCATATGCAGTAGATAATAATTGAGTCACAATGTATACTAATATAATATTTTTCATTATTACATTCCCCCTTTAATTGTGAGTATATTATAGCAGAAAAGTGCCTTTTTGTCAATAGAATGCTATAATCGCTTATTTTTTGTAATAAGTTTTTCTTCAATAGTTAGATATTTTATTCTTTCTATAATTCTTCTTGCTTTAATTTCATCTGTTCCTTTTGATGTTTCTGATAATACACTTTCTAGTTCTTCAATAGTAAAGTTTGAGGTGAAAAATGTGTTTAAATCATTGTCCATTCTATATTGAAGAATAGTTCCTAGTACTTCATCTCTTGCCCAAGCACTATTGTTTTCAGCTCCAATGTCATCAATTAAAAGTATGTCACTTGTCATTATTTCATCTAAAACATCATCGTAATTAAATTCGTTAAATGATGCTTTTAGTTTTTTTAATAATGATGGATAATATATATTTACTGTTCTAAATCCTTTGTTTGATAATTCATTTAATAATGCACTTAAAATATATGATTTTCCACTTCCGAAAGAACCACATAAATATAAGCCTTTTACTTTCTCACCTGAAATTTTTTTCTTATAAAAATCTTTAATATATTTTAATATTGATTCTCTTCCCTTTTCATTTATTAATTCACTTAGAGAAGCTTCTCTTAGTATTCTTGGGGTTTCAAAGAATGTTGTATAATTTTTTTCTTTATTTTCTTTAAAGTATTTACAAGGTTTGTAATAAAATTCTAAATGATTATTTATAATTTTTGGATAGTAAACATGACCAGTTATTTCATTAGTACAATTTTCTAAGTCTTTACATTTAGAACATTTTTTTAAGTTTGAACATGTTTCTTCTAATTTTGATGTATATTTCATTAGAATCTTATCATCACATTTTAGTCTTGCACATAGTTTTTTGAATGTTTCATCACTACTAGATAATACATATTCTCTTCTTAAGTCATCTTCTATTGCTTTTTTTCCTTTTTTAATAAAACTATTCCCTTTTATCATTTTTTAAACTCCTCAATGAAACTATTAAATTCTTCATCATCGATTTTTTCTGTTTCATCTATTTTTTCGTTGAACCAAGTTGGTACTACTTTATTTTTTTGTTTATCATCTTTTTTGTATTTTTTCTTATGTTCTTTTTCTGCAATTAACATAGCTTCATTTGCTGTTTCTATGCCACTTCTTTTCCATTGACCAGCTATTGTTTCTATGTATCCTTTAACTAATTTGTTATTATTTGTTTTTAATGTATAATCTATTAAAACATTTACTACTGCTGGATTTAGTTTTAAATCTATTAAAAGACTTTCTAGTATTTTCATATCTCTATCTGTAGGTTTTACACCTTTATATTTTGCTTTAAGAAATTCATAAGGGGAATTGCTTTCAAATACTTTAATAATTTTTCCTCTTTTTGAATTATCTCCACTTGCATCTTTAAGATATTCTGGTTGACTTTTAAATAGTAAACTGGGTAATCTATTATCATTATTGTATTGATAAAATCTTCTTGTGTTTTTTCTTAATTCTTCTTTGTCTATATTACCTTTTTCTGTAAGAGATGCTCTTATTAAATCAGCCATTGAAATTGGATCTATTTCATAAAGATAAGATAAATTAGTAATAAGTTCTTTCATAGATTTATTTAAACATTTTTCATTAAACATTTCTTTTGGAAGTGATGAAACTAATAAATCAAAGTCATAATCTAATTCATACCTTAATAATTGTTTATTTTTAGATATTATATCTCCTTCTTGAAGTTCTAACATAGTATAATTTCTACTTTTAAATACTTGATCAAAAGAAGAAGTGATTTCTTCATAATCTTTTAGTGATAAATGAGGTAATTTGAAATAATCGTATAATCTATTATATTCAGTCTTACCTACATTATTATATAAAACTACATTAAATATTGGATGTGAAAAGAATTCTTGGGCAGATACTGGACTATATAATTCATATACATATGAGTTAATATCTCCTTCATGAAAATATGTTTTCATAAGTCCTATTCCTTCTAGTCTAAGTCTTGCTTCTTTTATATTATCTAATGTAAGCCCCATACAAGTCATTAAATGATGATGAGTTAATTCTTGACTTATAAATGTATTTCTAGTTTCACTTTGCAATTTTAAATACAAACTAACTGCTATATTACCTATAATTGGCATATATAACATATTTAATATAAGTTTATCAAATTCAGATAGCAAACTTTTATCAACTACTTGATAAATATCTGCTGGATATAATGAAACTTTTTTCATACATTTACCTCACTCATCACATATTATACATAAATTTATTTGTAATTAAAAGACTTATTTTTATCAAAACAAGTCTTTATGTTTTAAAAGAAATTGATCGACTATAGATTCAAATTCATATTCTTCTAGTTTAACAATATATTCTTCATTTTCTTCAATAATTATCTTTCTAATACATATGTATTCTGGATTGGACACGGAAGATAAAAGTAAATACTTTATATTATTATATTCTAATGTATCAATTAATATAAAGTCTTTTTCATCTTCAAGAGTATATACTTTATAATTTTGCAACATAATCACTTCCAATCTCATATTCATTTGTTTCTGGATTATAGTGGCCATGAAGTAATTCATCTATTGCATAATATCCATCATTTGAAACACCATTTGTTACATATTCATATTTTGGTTTTTCAGTTCTATTTTCTCTTTGTCTTTCTAATCTTTTTTCTAAAGCATTATCATAAATATAATTACCTACTGTTTGAACTATTTTTAATATTACTAAAGCAGTAAATATTCTTATTGCTATTACAGCTGCATCTACTTTCTTTTCTTTTGGAACTGCTTTTATTTTTGACTTAAAATTCTTTACTTCTTGCGCGGTTGATTTTAATGTGGAACTTTCTTTTGGTTCTTCAACGCTTCTAGACTTAAATAAAAGTTTTTTCATATAGTTTTCTACATATTTGTATGTTGTACTATCTTTAAAGTCTTTTGCTTCTATTCCATTTATTTTAAATGAGATTGCAACCTTAGTAGCTATATTTAAAGCAGAAGAATAACTTTCTGAATTCGTGTAATGTACAAATCCATGGTCAATTAAATAACTAAATGTTTCTTTTCTAAAGTTATCAAAATCTTTATTAAATTTAATTCCATAATTTGAATTTAATATTGCATATTTTATATTTGAATCTAATTTTCCATCAACTATATCTTTTTCTACTGCATGTGCTTCTTTTAAGTCATTAATTATTTCTATAGAAATACTATTTGTATTAATATTAGAATCTAAAATTTCATATTCTATATATGTATCTAATATTTGTTTAACTCTACTAATAGAATCTTTTGAAGAATAGTTTGGTTCTTCTTTAATAGGTTTTATTTTAGTTATTTTCGTTATTTTCGTTTCTTCTTTTTTTTGATTTTTTAAATCAAGTAATTTATCTTTTTCAAGTATAGAAGACGTTATTTCTTTAGATACTTCTGGTCTATTTAATTCATATATATAGTAGTTAGTAAGTGTGTGATACATTCCAAATTTAACAAGTTTATCAAAATTTCTATAGTTAATTTTTGATCCATAATCTAACATTTTTACTATGTTTGTAATAAATAATTTTACACTATCATATTTTTCTTGTGAAACATTATCTTTTATTTTATCTTGAAATCTATCTATAAAATTTTTATATTCATTTTCATTCATATCTAATCCTCTTATTTTATATAAATATTTTACAATAATTAATTTTAAAAAACAATAAAAAGCAGAATACTTTTTTTAAATATTTTTTAAATATTCATGAAGTTCTTCTGCTACTTTAAGTGGTATTATTTCTGATAATTCATATATAGTTGCTTCTTTCATTTTTGAAACACTTCCATATTTTTTTATTAATTGTTTTTTTCTTACTTCTCCAAGGCCACTTATATTATCTAAAACACTTGATATGCTTCCTTTACTTCTTATTTCTTTATGATAGTTTATTGTAAATCTATGTACTTCTTCATCTATTCTTGAAAGTAATCTAAATACATTTGACTTTTTATCTATATTTATTATTTCAAATGTATCTCCATCTACTATTGATTCTGGACTATGATGATTATCTTTTTTTACTCCAATAACTTTTATATCTAAATTTAATTCATTTAAAACACTTTTACATGCATTTATTTGATTATTTCCACCATCTACAATAATTAAGTCAGGTTTAACTAAATCTTCATTTAATACCTTAAAATATCTTCTATAAATTACTTCTTTCATTGATGCTACATCATCATTTTTATCAAAAGATAATTTAAATTTTCTATAATTCTTTTTTGATGGACTTCCATCTATAAAAGTTACCATTCCAGAAACACTAAATGTTCCAAAAAGATTTGAATTATCAAATGCTTCTATTATATGTAAATTATCTAGATGAAGTAGACTTTTTAATTCTTCATTTGCATTAATAGTTAATTCTTCATTTGAATATATTAATTTAATTTCTTTTTCATATTGTTCTTTAGCATTATTATATGCCATATCAAATAGTTTCTTTTTATCTCCTCTATAAACATTTATAACTTTTGTATTTAATAGTTCACTTAATAATTCTATATTAAGAATATTTGGAACTATTATTTCTTTTGGAACTATATTACTTTTATTATAAAAAGATGCTATATAATATTCTAATGTTTCTTCTATTTCATTTATAACTGGAATTATTTTATTATTTAAACCAACTAATTTACCACTTCTTATAAAGAATACTGCAATACTTATATAAGAATTATCATAATAGTAATTAATTATATCTCTATTGATATTATCATCTAATTCTACATGTTGAATATTAAATGCTTGATGAATATAGTCTAATTCTTCTACTAGTTCTTTACATACTTCATAGTTTAATAATTCTGAATTTATTTTTATTTTTTCATTTATTTTATCAATTAAAAGTTTGTCATTTCCATTTAATATAGATATTATTTCATTT
Source organism: uncultured Clostridium sp. (assembly GCA_964490375.1). Lineage (GTDB taxonomy): Bacteria > Bacillota_I > Bacilli_A > RF39 > UBA660 > CAG-1000. The sequence continues at coordinate 7,767 of CAZBAZ010000007.1, read as the reverse complement.
TTCATATTAGTAGTATCAATGTCTTTATACTCGCAATATCCAAGACACTCTTCTATATGATAATAAAGACATACTTTAGAAGGCATTGTTTCACATTTCTTTAATGGATATAGTCTATTAATTAGTTTAACTAATCTTCTTGCTGCATATTGATTTGGATAAGGTCCAAATAAATGAGAGTTCTTTTTATTAGCATTTATTTCTCTTTTAACTATTACTCTTGGATATTTTTCATTTGTAACTTCTATATATGGATAACTTTTATCATCTCTTAATAATATATTATATTTTGGATCATACTTTTTTATCAAATTTAATTCTAAAACAAATGCTTCTGTCTCACTATTAGTAACTATATATTCAAAATGATCTATTTCACTAACTAGTTTTTTAGTTTTGCCTGTAACTCTACCTGTAAAATAGCTTTTTAATCTATTAAATAATATTTTTGCTTTTCCAACATAAATTACTACACCATCACTATTATACATTAAGTAACATCCACTTTTTTTAGGCACATTAGCTAATTCTTTCTTAAACATATTTTTTCACCACTAGTAATAGTATATCATAAAAAGAGTTATGTATTTATTTAAATTGATGTTATAATTAAAGCATGAAAAAGTTAAATGAAAGTTATTTAGAAATTAAAAAATCAAAGTTTATAGGTTTATTATATGAAGTTGAATCTACTAGTGAGGTTCAAAAGATTATTGAAGAGTTAAAAATTAATAATAAAAAAGCTAAGCATATAGTTTATGCATATAAAATTGATGGTCAAGAAAAAAATTATAGTGATAAAGAACCTACTGGAACAACTAGAGGTTTATTAGATATATTACATATGAAAAATGAAAATAAAAAATTAGTTGTGGTTATTAGATATTTTGGAGGTATTCTTCTTGGAAGCGGACCTTTAACTAGAACGTATACTAAAGTTGCAGCTATGATGTTTGACAAATAAAAAGTACTAAAATAGTTTCTCAAGAACTTTTAGTACTTTTTGTATACCAGTATTCATAAATTTTTCTATTAATGTCCCTATTTTATAACCAGTTTTGCTAACAACATTAGAATAATTAGTTTGACCTATTTGAATATATTCTTCTATTGTAACATCTTTACCTAATGCTAAATCGCTTTCAAATTTTTCCATTGCTTCGCTTGTTAATCTTGATTTAGTATATGCTTTGTATTCATAAAAACCAGCCCCTTTAGAAATATAAAATATTAAAAATAACACAAACAAAAGTAATATAATTTTTAAAAGTAGATTATTACTTTTCTTCATCTAAAGCCTCTTTTAATACTCTGGCTAGTACTTCTAAAGTATTATTTAATTCTTCAATAGTATTATCTACTCCACCTAGTTCAATTAGCATGGCTTTTGAATTTAAATCTTGATTAAATATAACATCATCTCTTTTATATATTCCTCTACTAATTCCTTTATAACTTTCATCTAATTTAGAATTTATATTATTAATAAATTCTTCATTTGCTTTATAATTTTTGTTTTTGGTAGCAAGTACAAACATTATTTTTGCGTAATTTTTATTATCTTTTGTATATGTTGTTACTTTATGTTTTACTGAATCTCTATGCAAATCAATTATTACTTTATATTCACGATCTTTCATGGCTTCTTTTAAATATTTTCTACTAGCATCATAGCAATAATAATAACTTAATTTATTCTTTTTTAAATAATCACTTATTTTTTTAGTTTCTACTATACTAGATATTCCATTATTATTTAAATGATCTTTTAACATATATGACGCTATTTTAACATCTGGTGTAATAGAATAATCTGATATATATGGAACACTATATTTTTCTGTATCATGGGTATTATAAATATAAATTATTGGTTCTTCTTTTTCTATTGATTTTGAAGTTAAAAATAATTTTTCTATTATATTTTCTTTTTTGAGTGGTAAGTTATAATCGACAACTTTATTTAGTGAATTATATACAATTTTAGTATCTAAATCATTAATACTAGTATAAAATAAATCATTATCATTTAAAATTATAGTTTCTAAATCAGTACTCTTAAATAAATAAAAATATATAATACTTAATATTAAAAAAATAAAAATTAATCTTTTCTTATTTAAAATATAACCACCTCCTCATATAATATATAACTTAATAATTAGAAAAAATGTCGAAAAACTACCAAATTCAATTGATTTTTTACAATTTATTTGTTATTATTAAATAAGTCTTAAGGGAGGTGGAATAATGCCTAATATTAAAAGTGCAAAGAAAAGAGTTTTAGTTACTAAGAAAGAAACTATACTAAATAATGATGTTAAAGCTAGTATGAAGACAGCTATTAAGAAAGTAGAAAAAGCTACTTCTAAGGATGAAGCTGCTACATTATCTTTAGAAGCTATTAAAAGAATTGATAATGCTGCTTCTAAGGGAGTTATTAAAGCTAATACTAGAGACAGATATAAGACAAGAGTTCAAAAAATAGTTAATTCAAAATAAATAAGTAGATTGTATCTACTTTTTTTGTTATAATTAATTTGGTGAATATTATGAAAAGAACAAGAATATTAAGTACAATATTAGTTACACTAGTAATATTACTAATTTCTTTTTTAGTTTATGTTAATTATGATAAAATATTAATCGTTGTTAATAATATTGTCTATTATAGTATAAGTAATAAAATTGATGTTCCTGGATATACAGTTAATCAAAGAAATTATGAATTTAAAACAGTTAAATCTACTAATAATTTTTATCCAAAAAATATAGATGAAGTTAAAGATATTTATTATACTGTTTTAAATAATGGTTGGGATAGTTTTACATTTTATTGTAATAAAGATTATGTTAATTGTAAAGATGATATTAAAAATATAGCTAATGATAGTGAATATATATCACTTATTAATAATTATGTAAGTCCATATAATGCTTATAAAAAATATAATACATTAATAACTGGAGATTATGAAGTTAGTCTTACTATTGATAAATTGTATAGTCAAACTGAAATAAATCAAGTAAACAAAGCTATTGATGATATTATTAAAAGTTTAAATATTAATATTACTAACCCTACTCAAGATGATTTATTAAAGTTTCACGATTATTTAATTAGTAATGTTAAATATGATGATGATTATATTGATAATGATATATATTCTATATCTAATAAAGCAAATGGTGCTTTAATTGAAAAAATTGCTTTATGTAGTGGTTATACTGATGCTTTTGGATTATTTTTAGATAAACTTAATATTCCTAACTTTAAAGTAACAACTACTGATCATGTATGGAATGTTGTATATTTTAATAATGAGTGGTTACATATAGATGTTACTTGGGATGATGATGAATATAACAAGAGAAATAGACATAATTTCTTCTTAATTGATACTGATAAATTATTAGAAAAAGATGTAGAAGAGCATTCATTTAAACAAGAATTATATTTAGAATTAAATTAAAAATATCTTAACTTTTGTAAGATATTTTTTTAACTTTATAATTTTATATATTCTTTTACTTCATTTATTGTGTTAGTAAAATTATCATAATCAGTATTAAACCATTTAATGTCTTTCATTTGATTATTAAACCAAGTTAATTGTCTTTTAGCATAATGTCTTGTATCTTTTTTTATTTGTTCTTTTGCTTCTTCTAATGATATTTCGTTTTTGAAATATGGAACTAATTCTTTTAAATCTATAATATTATTATAATTTTTTAGATTTAGTTCATATAATTCTTTTGCTTCTTTTAATAGTCCATTGTTAATCATTTTATCTACTCTATCATTTATTTTTTGATATAGAATTTCTCTTGGAGCATTTAAACCAATAGAAGTAAAATTATATAGTTTAGAGTTTATTTCTTCGCTTTTTGTAGTTATAATAGATGCATTATTATATTTTGTTATAAATCGTTCTAAACGTTGTCTATTATTGACATGAATATCATTTTTAAATATTTTATCTGCCATAGATTTTAATTCTTCATTTGAATAAATGCTTAAATCAATATCTTTTTTTATCTCACTAGATAAATTATAGTTATATAATAATGCTTTTACGTATAATCCACTTCCACCTACAATTATAACATTTTTATTTTCACTAATTAATTTATCAAGAACTTTTCTTGCTTCTTTTTGATAGTCATAAAGAGTGTAATCGTCATTTAATGATACTAAATCTATCATATGATGGGTAATACCTTCTTTTTCTTCTTCAGTTATTTTAGCAGTAGATATACATGGTTCTTTATATATTTGTGTGGAATCAGCATTTATAATTTCAGCATTTAAAGTATGAGATAATTCTATAGATAATTTTGTTTTTCCAGTTCCTGTTGGACCTACAATTAATATTATTTTGCTCATAAAATCTCCTCATTTAAGAATTAACTCTTTTAAACATTTTTTCTAATTCATATATTGGATACTTTATAATAGTTGGTCTACCATGAGGGCAAGTATAAGGAAACTCACACTCAAATAGTCTATTTAACAAGCTTTCTTGTTCTAAATATCCAATATTTGTATTTGCTTTAACACTCATTTTGCATGCTAATCTAATAGCTGCTTTTTCATTAAATTTAACTCTATCAAATTTATCTTTAAATTCTCCCATTAATTCAAATATTTTTCTAGTACTTTCTTCTTCATAGCCTTCTTTTAACCAAGCTGGATGAGAAGTTACTCTAAATGTATTAACGCCAAATTCTTCTACTTTAAATCCAAGACGTCTTATTTCATCAATATTTTCTTTAATATTCATATATTCGTTATGAGAATATTCCAATGTGATTGGAATTAACATGTCAGTAGTATAAACTTTTGCTTTCTTTAAATTATCCATATATAATTCATAATTTATTCTTTCATTCGCTGCATGTATATCAATCATATACATTATATTTTCATCTTGAGCTATTAAGTATGTGCCTAGAGCTAAGCCTACTGGTTTTACAAATATTTTCTCTTTTTTTACATATTCTTCATCATATTTGACTTCTTCTTCTCCTACTCCAAGATCTAGTCTAATACTTTCTATTCTCTTTGGAACTTCATAGCTTTTCTCAATTTCTTCTATATTTACTTTTGGAGCTTCTGTATATCCTTTGAATGTATTATCACTTTGATTAAGTGCATTTCTTATAGTACTAAATAATAGTTCATCTAAACTTTCTAATTTAGAAAATTTTATATCCTGTTTAGTTGGATGAATATTTACATCTATTAGAGTTGGATCCGTTTCAATTGATATAACAACTATTGGAAATTTATTTTCAGCTAAAACAGTATGATAAGCATCTTTTATAGTTCTATTAACTGATATATTTGATACTACTCTTCCATTAACTAAGATAATCATACTATTTCTATTTGATTTAGAAATATTCAAATTACTAATATATCCTTTAATAATATAATCATAGTTTTCTGATTCTATTTTAATCATATTTTTGGATGTATTATAGCCAAATATTTCATGAATACATTTATATAAATCATTACTTCCTGATGTTTTAAATATTTCTTTTTCATTATTTGTCAAAGTAAATGAAATATCTGGATGTGATAGAGCTATTTTTTCCATAAAACCAGTACAAAGTGCTAATTCTGCAGGTAAACTCTTCATAAATTTTAATCTAGCTGGAGTATTATAAAATAGTTCACTTACTTCAATTATTGTTCCTTGTCTTTTACTTCCAACTTTTTCACTTATAAATTTTCCTGCTTTTATATTAACTAGTGTTGATTCATTTCCATCATATGTGTCTAGCACTATATTGCTTACAGAAGAAATGGCTGCTAAGGCTTCACCACGAAATCCTAATGTATTAATAAAATATAAGTCATTTTCATTTTTTATCTTACTAGTAGCGTGTCTTGCAAAACATAATTTAGCATCTTCATTTGACATTCCACATCCATCATCAACTACTTTAATCAATTTACTTCCTGAATCAATTAATTCAACTTTTATATTTTTACTTCCTGCATCTATACTATTTTCAACTAATTCTTTTACAACATTAGCTATTCTTTCAACTACTTCACCAGCCGCTATTTTATTAGCTAAATTTTCACTCATTACATTAATCTTGTTCATTAAATCATACTCTTTCTAATTGATATTAAATGTGAGTCAAGAACATATATTTTTATTTTTCCTATTTTAGTAATTCTTACAAATCCGAGACCATTAACTAATATATCAGTTGGTTCAGATATATCAAGTTCTAGTACATTTAAATCAGTTAATTTGTTGTTTTTTGATTTTATTTTTTCATATCTTAATTTATCATTCATATAAAAACTAAAACTATTTAATTTACCGCCAATATTTTCTATTCTTAAGAAATCGTTTACTACTATTGCATAGTTATTAAATACTTGAAATGTTTTGACTCTTATTTCTTTTTTGGGATAATATTTTATAACTTTTTTATAATCTACATAATTATAAATAGCATTATTATCTATAAATCCAGGTGTATCTACAATTGTTAATTTACTATCTAATCTAATAGTAATAAATGATGCTGTTGTATTTGGAACACTACTTGTAGTAATAGTTGGTTTTTTTAAATTACTAGTAAGTAAATGATTTATAAAAGTACTTTTACCACTATTAGTAAATCCAACTATATATAGTCTTCTTACATTATCATTTCTAATTTTATTTAAAAAGTTATCTATATTATAATTTTTAACTGAACTAATGCACATGATATTATCTGTTTTATAAACATTATTGCTTACATAGTCAATTAGTTTCTTTTCTTTTAAACTTTTTGGCAAAATATCCTTTTTAGTAATTAAAATATATTTGTTATTCTTAAATTTAGAAATATACTTTTTAATATTTTCATTTATATTTAAAGCATCAACTAGAAAAGCAACACTTGCTATTTTATCACTATTAATATTTCTTATAATTCCATCAGTATCTATTTTTTTATCTAAGACACTATATTCACCATAATGCATTATTTTAAAGCATCTTTCACAATAAGAAGATTTATCATAAACATTTGATTTAACAAAACCTTCTAAATTAACATTAGTAGTTTGTAAAATACTACCACAACCAATACATTTTTTATTCATAATACTTACCTCTTGCAAATAAATCTTTACTTTCTAATTTACTATAAATAAATTTTTCAATTAACCTATTTATAAATGTAATACTATAATCATGTTCAGTTAATGGATTTACTAATATGCTTGTAAAATCCAATCTATTTGCTCCTAGAATATCCGTTAGTAATTGATCACCAATAGCTGCTACTTCTGTATGTTTATATTTAAATTTATCTATTATTCTTTTATATTTATTATTTCTTGGTTTAATAGCAAAGGCACATGCATCTACATTTAAATATGACTTGAATGGTTCTATTCTATATTTAGGTGCATTTGATACTATTATTATTTTAAATCCTTTATCTTTTAAGTCATCAAATAATTTTTTAAGTCTTTTAGTAGGTTTATTTGAATGAGAAGGTGTAATTGTATTATCTAAGTCAAATAATAAGCAACGAATTCCTTTTTTATATAATTTATCATAATTTATATAATATATGCTTTTTTGATATATGTCAGGCATAAATTTTTCTATCATATCACACTTCCTTTCTATTAATTATAACAAGTTTTTGATGTAAAAAAAAGAAAACTAATATAATTTAGTTAACTTTCTTTATTCTAAAATGAAACTGGAATTATTTAAGAGAGGTGGTTTACACTCA
>CAZBAZ010000006.1:21896-42005 GCA_964490375.1 uncultured Clostridium sp. | reverse complement strand
TTGAAAGAAATGGAAAAGAAAAAGAAATAAAGGTAACTTTGGGAAGCAATAATATAGCAAGCTAGTGAAAATCACTAGCTTTTTTAATATATTAAAAATAATAATATGAAATCATCAAAATAAAAATTATAAAATAAAATGTAAAGTAAATAGAAAGTAAATTGTGTATATTTATAGTGCATTTTAAATTTATAGATGATAAAATAAATTTGTATTTATATTATAAAAAAGGAGAACAATATGCTAGAATTAAAAAATGTCTCAAAATTTTATTATAGCAAAGGAATCATAGCTACGGGATTTTCCAAAGTATCTTTAAAATTTGAACCAGGTGAGTTTGTAGCAATAACCGGAGAAAGTGGAAGTGGTAAAAGCACGTTATTAAATGTAATTTCTGGACTTGACTCATATGAAGAAGGAGAAATGTACATTAATGGTGAAGAAACAAGCCATTACACAGAAAAAGATTATGAAATTTATAGAAGAAAATATATAGGAAATATATTTCAAAACTTTAATTTAGTCAATAGTTACACAGTTTATCAAAATATAGAGTTAATAATGCTAATAAATGGAAAAACTAGAAAAGAAGTAAAAGATAAGGTTATTGAATTAATTAAAGAAGTCGACTTATATAAATATAGAAATACAAAAGTGTCAAAATTATCTGGTGGCCAAAAACAAAGAGTTGCAATTGCAAGAGCATTAGCACAAGAAACTCCAATTATTTTAGCCGATGAACCAACGGGAAATTTGGATAAAAAATCATCAGAAAGTGTTCTTAAACTATTACATGATATTTCTAAAAATAAGTTAGTCATTGTTGTAACACACAATTATGATCAAATCGAAAAATATACAACAAGAAAAATAGTAATGCATGATGGAAGAGTAATGGAAGATAAAAAAATTCGCGATTACATAAAAGTTGAAAAACCAAAAATATCTAATAATAAAGATATAAGATCACTAAGTAAGTTAAGACTTGGTCTTAGAAATACTTTTAATATCATTCCAAAATTTTTGCTTATATTATCTGTATATATATTTATTATTTATGCAATGTTTTTTGCATATTCATCATTTAAATATGCTGCATATGAAGAATCACTAAATGGATATAATCCTTTTTTCTCAAATAAAGATGAAAATAGAATTGTAATAAAAAAGAAAAATGGAGAAGAATTTACTGAAGAAGACTATAAAAAAATAGAAAAAATAGATAATGTTGATAGTATCATGAAAAATGATTTGGCATTAGATAATGAAATTTACATTGAATCAAGTACAACGAGTCTATATGGTAATATTTTAAGCATAAAAAGTTTAGAAAAAGTTGATGTTGGAAGATTCCCAGAAAGTGATAATGAAATAATTGTAAGTGTAATGAAAGATTATTATTTGGCAGACGAAATTATGCCATTAGAATATGAATTATCTTCCATGAATGGTTTTAAAGATGAAGATAAAATAAAGGTAGTTGGAGTAGTTTATAATGATAAGAATGCAACATATTTTTATGTAAATGATAGCATATTAGAGAAATTAAATGCAGCAGCAAATTATCAATATAGCACAGTTAAATATGTTTTTGCTGGTGAAGAGAACACATCATTTTTAGGTAGTATTTATGGTGAAATCATACCAAGTAAAAAAGTAGCAAAAGGAAAGATAGTTATTTCTTCAGAAAATTTATACAAATGTAAAGACATGCAGTGTAAAAATTACTCATTTAAAATAAATATTGATAATCCATTCTATAATGATACATATGAGTTTAAAGTTGGTAATACATATACAAAAAAGAATTTTAATAAACTAACTGGATATGACTTTGATAAATATAATGGAGCCATATTTATGAATTATGATGAATACAAAGATATGTTCAATAAAAAATATTATCAAAGTAGTGTATTCATGAAAAACAGTAAAAAGTCAAAAGAAACAATAAAAGAATTAGAAGCATTAGATTTAACAGTTTTATACATAAAAGACACTCTTAGTGACGGCAGTGAAGCATTAAGAATTTACAATATAATAAAAGTAATAGGTATGTCTATTATGATTATAGTATTATTCTTTATTTCATATTTTGTAATAAGATTAGTATTAAAGTCTAGAAATATATACTATTCAACTTTAAGAATATTAGGTTCTTCATATAGAACAACTAAATCTTTATTAAATATTGAATTACTTGCTACATCTCATATAGCATATGTCATATTTTTAATATTTTTGCTTTTAGTAAAATATTCTATAATAGAAAATTCATATATAAGAAAATTATTAGGATTTGTTAATATATATCAATTTATTTTCTTATATTTAGTAATATTTTTAATATCAAGAATGATAACAAATAGATATTCTAGAAAACTATTTACAAATACTGTAATGAATACCTATAAAGAAGAGGTGTAACATGATAAAATTAGAAAATTTAAATAAATATTATAATAGACATAAAAAGAATGAAATTCATGTTATTAACAATACATCTTTAGAATTAGGAAATACTGGATTAGTAGCTTTACTTGGACCATCTGGTTGTGGAAAAACCACATTATTAAATGCTATTGGAGGACTTGATAAAGTTACTTCTGGCAAAATATATATAAATGGAAAAAAATTGCCAAGGAATTGTAATAAAATTGATAAGATAAGAAATATGAATATAGGATATATCTTTCAAGATTATTATTTAGTAGATAATTTGAGTGTTTATGATAACGTTGCTCTTGCATTAAAAATATGTGGTATAAAAGATAAAGAAGAAATTCAAAAAAGAGTCAATTATGTATTAGAAAAAGTTGGAATGTATAGATATAGAAATAGATATGCTAATATGTTATCTGGTGGTGAAAGGCAAAGGGTAGGAATAGCAAGAGCTATAGTAAAAGATCCAAATATAATAATAGCAGATGAACCAACAGGAAATTTAGATAGTAGAAATACTATAGAAGTTATGAATATAATAAAAGCTATATCAAAAGATAGACTAGTAATTTTAGTAACACATGAAAGAGAATTAGCAGACTTCTATGCATCAAGGATTTTAGAAATTGAAGATGGTACTATAAAAAATGATATAGATAATCATCATACAAATGATTTAGACTATAGACTTGACAATAAAATTTACTTAATGGATTTCAAAAATCATGAAATTATTGAAAAAAATGATATAAAAATAAATTATTATTCAAACGATACAAACAAATTAAGCATAAATATAGTAGTTCAAAATGGAAACATATACATAGAACAAAAAGATTCTAATAAGATAGAAGTAATAGACAATGATTCTACAGTTGAATTAGTAAATGACCATTATAAAAAAATAGACAAGTCAATATATGAAGAATACAATTTTGATTTCAATCAAATAATTAACAAAGAAATAAAGAAAAAATATTCATCAATTTTTAATCCAATAAGCTTAATTTCAAATGGATTTAAAAAAGTAAGAGATTACTCATTTATAAAGAAAATATTACTATTAGGTTTTTTCGCATCAGGAATGTTTATAACTTACTCTATATCCTCTTTATTTGGTGTTACAAATATAAAAGATGAGAATTTTGTAAGTATTAATAAAAATTATTTAACTGTAATTGTAAACAAAATAAAAGTTGATGAATTTAAGTCATATGAAGAAAATCAAAATATTGATTATGTATTACCAGGTAATAGTATAATTTATTTCAAGATACAATTTGATGATTATTATCAATCTTTATATAACCAAGCATATTTATATGGGTCTATTTCAAGCATAAATATGATAACAAAATCAGACTTGATACTTGGAAGAATGCCAGAAAATGATTATGAAATAGTTGTTGATAAAATGGCTTTAAATAAATTATTGAGTGATGGTGAATCAAATGCAAAGTATATAGGAATAACATCATATGACCAACTAATCAATAGAGAAGTTTCATTAGAAAATATGAAAAATTTTAAAATAGTTGGTATAACTGATTTGAATAGTCCTTCAATTTATGCAAATGAGAATATGTTTACTAATATGATATTAAATAATTATAATATTGATGAATATACTTATTATGATGATATAATTAATTCAAATGATGATGAATCATTAAAAGATTATAATTTAGTGAAGGATGAGATAACTTTAAAGAAAGGAAGATATCCAACTAATGATTACGAAGTAATTATTAATTATAACTTAAAAGATGTTTATGATTTAAATAAAAAAATTGATTATGAAGTAAATGGTACAAAATTAAAAGTAGTAGGCTATTATACAAGTGAAAAAAATATACAAAATTATCTTGTGTCAAATACAACTATGAAATACTATTTAATAACTAATAGTAGTAATATTACAATTTATCCAAAAGATAAAAATCAAGTTTTAAATGAATATAAAGAGAAAAAAGTTAATATTCAGGATTCATATGAATATAGTAAAAAAACATACATTGAGGAAAGAAAAGAAAGCATAAAATCAAGTTTAATTGCATGCTTGATAGTACTTATTATATCAATTATAGAAATATATCTTATGATAAGAGCATCATTTTTATCAAGAATTAGAGAAGTTGGTATTTATAGAGCAATTGGTGTTAAAAAAACAGATATTTATAAAATGTTTATTGGAGAAATAATAGCTATTACAACACTTTCAAGTTTTGTGGGTGTTATATTGATGTCATATATCATAAAGCAATTATCATTTATTAGTTATATGAGTAGCAAATTTATAATGAATACAAGTATATTTATTTTAATAACGATTATTGTTTACTTATTAAACTTAATTATAGGTTTATTACCAGTATATAAAGTTATTAGAAAAACTCCAGCTCAAATTATGAGTAGAAGTGATATTTAAAAACAAAAATTATTAAAAAATATAGATTTTTATAACTAAATGTGTTAAAATTAAAAACAATTGATTGAGAAGGAAAGAGATAGATATCTAATTTATAGAGAGTTAGTGTTTGGTGGAAACTAACATGAAGATACTTGAAAATGGTTCTGGAGTCAAAACGTTAATTCGCGTTAAGAATATAAGAGCATGATAAGTCATGAATTAAGGTGGTACCGCGGAATATTTCGTCCTTAGTTTATGATTTTTTTATTTTATAAGGAGGAATTATGGAAAATAAAAAGTTTTATATAACAACACCAATATATTATCCAAGTGCAGATTTTCATATTGGACATTGTTATACTACAATTATTGCAGATTCAATAGCCAGATATAAAAGACTACAAGGCTATGATGTATTTTTTCAAACAGGTACAGACGAACATGGACTAAAAATAGAAAAAAAGGCAGAAGCAGCCGGAGTAACTCCAAAAGAATATATTGATCCAATAATTGAAAACGCCAAAGATTTATGGAGTAAATTAGGAATATCATATGACTACTTTATTAGAACAACAGACCAAGATCATGTAGAAAAGGTTCAAAAAATATTTAAGAAGATGTATGATAATGGGGACATTTATAAAGGGGAATACAAAGGTTTATATTGTACTCCATGTGAATCATTTTGGACAGAAAGTCAATTAGATGAAAATGAAATGTGTCCAGATTGTCATAGAGAAGTTCATGAAGTAAAAGAAGAAGCCTATTTCTTTAGATTATCAAAATATCAAGATAGATTAGTTAAATATTATGATGAGCATCCTGATTTTATATTACCTTTAACAAGAAAAAATGAAATGTTAAATAATTTCATTAATCCAGGATTAACAGATTTATGTGTTTCAAGAACATCATTTACTTGGGGAATTCCAGTAGATTTTGATTCTAAACATGTTGTATATGTATGGGTAGATGCATTATCTAACTATATTACATCATTAGGTTATCCTGATGAAAATAGTGAAATGTTTAAAAAATATTGGCCAGCAGATTTACATTTAGTTGGAAAAGAAATAGTAAGATTTCATACAATTATATGGCCATGTATGTTAATGAGTTTAGGATTACCTCTTCCAAAACAAGTATTTGGTCATGGATGGTTAAAAATAGGTGGAGATAAAATATCTAAATCAAGTAACAATTACAAAGATCCAAGAGAATATATAAATTCATATGGAGTAGATGCAGTAAGATACTTCTCATTACGTGAAGTTCCATTTGGAAATGATGGTAATTTTACAGAAGAATCTCTAATCGCAAGAACTAATGCAGATTTAGTTAACACTTTAGGTAACTTAGTTAATAGAACACTTGCTATGAGTAAAAAATATTTTGAATCTAAAGTAGAAAACCCAGGCGTATATGAAAGTATTGATGATACATTAATAAACTATGCTAAAATGTTACCAAGTTTAGTAGATAATAAAATGAATTCTTATAAGATTAATGAAGCATTAGAAGATATATTTGAATTATTAAAAAGAAGTAATAAATATATTGATGAAACAACTCCATGGGTTCTAGCAAAAGATTCTAAAAATAATGATAGATTAAAAACAGTATTATATAATTTACTTGAAAGTATTAGAATATCTGCAATACTATTAAAAGCATTTATTCCATCTACGAGTGAAAAAATACTTAATATGTTAAATACTAATAAAACATCATTTGAAACATTAGAATTCGGTACATTAGAAACAAATATAACTCTTAATGAATCAGAAATACTATTTAATAGAATTGAAACTAAGTAAGCATGTGCTTACTTTTTAAATGTAAAAAAATGTAAAAAGAATTGACAATAAAGTTAATTAAAGATAAAATTAAATCATAGTAGAGATGCTATAGAAAGGCAGAGTTGGTTATGAGTAGTACCGAAATGGGCATTAATGAAACAAAAATGGATGAGTTAGCAAGTACTTTATTAACTTACTTAACAAACGTAAAGGAAGCTTTAGATAACATTGATTTAAATATGGATGATTTAAAGTCTAGTTTAGGTGGAGATATAGGAGAATCTGTATTTGCAAAATATGAAGAAATAAAAGAACAATACAGTCTTATTAATGCAAATTTAGAAGGATATAGAAATGACCTGATTCAAGTTAAAATAAACTATATCAATCAAGATGCAAATATTCAAATTAACGAAGTCGAAACAAATAACGTTGTCGTTGAGACAGGTGTAAAATAGGAGGTGAATTTTTATGACATCATTAAATATTATTGAAGCTACAGAAGGTGCTGATGCAACTGGATTAGAAGATTTGTATGGTTCAATTCATCAAAAGTTTAGAAATACTTATAACAGAGTGGATGATGGTGCTCACGAAGTGACTGCCGCACTTAAAGAATGTTGGAGTGGAGAAGATGAGGAAAAGTTTGAAGAAAATTTTATGAATTTTATTAAACAAGTTAAAAATGCAATAGATAGCTATGATAAAGCAATTAAATATGAATTTATTGAAGTCTTTAATCAATGGGTTGAATTTCAAAAAACAAATGTTAAGTGAAATAATTGAAAATATGAAAGGAGAAAATAATGGAAAATGATTGATAATATTGATAATAATGTAGAAATTAACACTAACTTGTATACAGAGGTTAGTAGTGAAACTATTGATGCTGGAAGTTTTACACTGAGAGGATTCAGCGCAGATAAATCTCAAAATGCTATACATGTAATAGATGAATATATCGATTCAATTGAAACCGCAATTAAAAATGTGGATTCAGCATATAGTGATGATGTGGATAAAGCATTAAAAGGAAAAGAACAACAATCTAAGGTATATGCTTACATTCAATGTACAATTAATGAATTAATTAAAGTAGCTGAGTTCTTAAAAGCATTTAATACTGGTCTTAAACGTGTAGCAATTAATTATGAAAAGAAACAAGCAGGAATTAATGTTAATGAAGTTCAAGATGCACAATCTGCAACAGGATATACTAGCGATGAGGATGTATCTGGTGTAACACCATTTAACGGTTAATTATGATTGAAGCTTTATTACAAAAAATTGCACAATTACAAGCTCTACAAGTAGCTTTATACGGTGTAGTAACTAGTTTAGAAAATTCTACAATAGAATTAGAAGAAGGAATAAAGTTATTAGAGCCAGATTTTAAATATGATGATGAAATAGCGGATAGTAATTTTGATAACAATGTTCTAACAGAAATTAAAACAATGATTTCAACTATTACAGGTCCTGTTATGGCATCAATAGGTTCAGAAATAGCAGCTTGTCAAGCAAAGATTGAAGCGATAAGAGCAGCAGAAGCCGCAGCCGCTGCAGCCGCAGCAAAGAAAAAATGATAGTAAGAGGTGTTAAATGACTTTAATAAAAGCAGATACAGCTATGATTGATGAAACTTATATAAAAAATAAAAATGATATAAAGATTTGTCAAGAAAATTTAGAAGCTTTATTTGATACATGTTCAAAAGTACCAAATGGCACTAAGGAATGGTTTGGAGCTGACTCAGAAAGATATTTTTCTGTTGTTGAATCTGAAAGGCAACAATACAAAGATTTTATAGTAACATTAGAAACATTTAATGATGATTTAAAAGTGTTATCTGAATCACTTCAAAAATCTGTAACATATAGGTAGGGAGAATTATGGTAAAAATTTTATATGAGATAGAAAAAGTAGATAGTAAAGTTATACCTAAGTTTGAAACTACTGTTACACACTTAGAAGATGCTGCTTCAAAAGCAAATTCACTTCAAATACCATCTTTTGGGATGAGCGGTTATGTGGCAAGTTTAGGATCAAAAATTGATAAATGCAAAAAAGATTGCAGTGGATCTATTAATTGGTTAGAGACATGCAGTAGTAAATTTACTGAATGTAATACAACATCAATTGATACATTTGATAAAATTACTGTAGAAAAAATAAAAGAGAAAAAAGATCAAATTAATCCAATTTAACTTGATTTTTTTATTTTGAAAAAAATTATATATGAAGACTACTGAAAAAGTAGTCTTTTATTTTATACTAAGTAATTTTATAAAATTTATAATACACTTAATTTTAATTATTAAAGCATAAAATAAAAACTAAGGTTTTTAATTTTGAAAATTTTCTTAGTTTTTATTTATTTTATAGTCCTTTTTACATAATTATAAGTTTAGACCCATTTCTAATATTTGAGTCTCTAATAACAGTATTTCCAGGATAGATAATACCAGTATCACTATTATATAATTGACAGTTATCAAAATCTAATTTATAAAGCAAATTAACATCTTTTAAAGCTTTAGATAATAGTGTTAATATATCTGCAACATTTTTATTTAAAGGTAAATATATATTATATTTTTCATCTAAATGAGGTATATCAATTTCAACCAATATCTTATTCTTCATCTTCAGTATTACACTCCTTATCAACAATATATCTTATTATTGTATGTGATGTATCTTTTACAACATATCCAATTTGTGGGAATGATGTTCTCTTATCATTTAAATTTAATTCTGGCATTCTAATTGAAGTCTGAGTACTAGCATTTCCACCTAACCAAATACCATTTGTTCCATCAAATACTTTCCTTAACCATAATGTAGTATCAAGTGATCTAAATGATGTATAATTATCCATTATTATAAATGTATTACCAGTATATTTTTTAGAATCTGCAAGTAAATTATCTAAAATATTTAAACTATCTTTATCCAATTTACTTCTAAATTCATCAAGTCCAATAATAAAGAACACATTATGTTTAGGTCTTTTTCCATCGTTATTGGTTTCAATCTTAATTTGTTTAGCGAGAGTATTAAAGTCTTCATTAAATACATCTATATTTTGATTAGGATTATTATATATTTTTAATGCATCTATTATTCTAACTTTAGTCATTGGAATTTTATTAATCATTTCAACTAATCCATAAATAAAATTAACATGTTTTTTAATAGATGTAGCTAATATTACATTAAAGTTTTTATTTTTAAAATCATAATTACAAATACTTAGACTTGCTTTTCCCATACCTATAGGTACATTTGCAAGAGTATAATTTTTATCAACTATATAATCAGGTGTAACAAACTTAGGTAATATAGGTATTCTTGGAGCCTTATTCTTAAGCTGACTTGATAATTTATCACTAATACTTTTAACAACTAAATTAATATTATCATTATCGCTTATACATGCAGTTTGAAATTCATAAGATCCATTTTCTAAACAAGCAATTCCTCTTCCAAAATACTTAGCAGGAATTAATCCTTTAGGAGCACCTAATAAATATCTATATTCTGTAGGATCATTTAATTTAAGTGATATTTTATTAGCAAATAATTGTTGTATTTTTAGTCTAATACCATTTGTAAGTGAAGTAGCAAGAATAAAATACATTCCAAATTTAGGTCCATCTTTATATAATGTAATATATTTTTCAGATAAATTAACCTGTAATTCACAAAAGTTTTCATATCCATTAATTATACACAATATATTAGGTAATTTCTTTTCATTACTTTTATTATATAATTCATAACTTCCAGAATAATCAGCTAGCATTTCCTTTCTTTTTTCAAGTTCTGCAAATAGCATAGAAGTTAGATTAATTAATTTTTCATTATCATCAGATAATACTACATCTCCAACTTGAGGAAATTTACTAAATTTTCTTAATGTTTCACTTCCATAATCAATAATGTATGTATATAACTCATCTGTAGTATGATTAGTACACAATGAAACAATTAATGTGCTTAATAAATTTTCTTTTCCACTTCCAGGCATTCCAAATAGTAATAGATTTCCTTTTTTAGATATATCAACAGTTAATAACCCTTGCTTTTGCTCTACAGGATTATCATATTCTCCAATAATTGGATTTAAAACATATGGAATAGGTTTATAATTATATTTTTGAACTAAATTAGATATATATATTTTTTCTGGTATACTATCTAACCATAATTTTTTAGTTTGAATATTATTTTCTTTTCCAAGTTTGCATAGATAATTAACTATATTAGTAACTTGTTCACCTTTATCAACACTAGTAGTTTTATTAACATTAACGTTGTTAATAGTTTTAATAGATTCACCAACATTATTTATAAAGACAATAGAATCATCAACTTTCTTAACAACTTTTTCACTTTCAATATATTTAGCGCCACTCCAAGCTGACTGACCTAATTCAAATAATTCATCATATCCAACTTGTAAATAGAATCTACCAGCTTCCTTTATAGATGCAGCATCAGGTCTTTTTAACATTTCATTACTATCTGATTTAGTTTGAACTTTTAAACAAATTTTAAATTTTGCATTAGACCAAATCTGATCATTAACAACACCACTTGGTTTTTGAGTAGCAAGTATTAAATGAACACCTAAAGAACGCCCAATACGTGCTGTACTAATAAGTTCATCCATAAATTCAGGTTGTTGACTTTTTAGTTCTGCAAACTCATCAGATATTATTAATAGGTGAGGAATAGGCTCTTTAAGTAATCCTTCTCTATAATATTTTTGATATTTATATATGTCTATTGTACTTTCACCCAAAGCATCTCTTGCTTCATTAAACTTCTTTTGTCTTCTTTTAAGTTCGCTATTTATTGAAACAAGTGTTCTATTCATTTCACTAACATCTAAGTTAGTAATAGTACCAGCTAAGTGAGGAATACTAATTCCTTTTTCTCTATTCTCAAAAGCACCTGCAAGTCCTCCACCTTTATAGTCAATAAGAACAAATTGAACTTCATCAGGATGATAATTAACAGCCATTGATAATATATAAGTAATTATAAATTCAGATTTACCACTACCTGTAGAACCGGCTATTAAACCATGAGGACCATGATATTTTTCATGTAAATCTAATTTAAATAAGTCACCAGAAGAATGAACTCCAATAGGACAGCTAAGAGAAGTTATTGGATCACTTGATTTCCATCTGTTAAGAATACCAAGCTGTTCAATGTTACCAACATTATACATTTCTAAGAATGAAATTGAAGAAGGAAGATTAGCACTTGCTTCAGTTGCCTGAATTGGTATATTTGATAATTCTCTGGCAACTCTATACATATCTAAACCATTACAATATTCAACACTAAAATTTAATTGATTTTGAGAAGTATATTCTTTTTCAAATATACAACTAACTTTATCAACAACATAAATATATTTATTGCATGCATTAGGTAAATGTTTTAATGACTTATCAAACATTAAAAATGAGAAACCTAAATTTAATTTTGCTTCAATTACTTCATCTAAGAATGCAAGATTTTTATATCTACCAAAATCATCAGTAATAATTATATAATATGGTTTATAATCAAGATATGGATTGTCATTATTAGTTTCTTTATTATCATCAGTTTGAACTTTAATATTAGAATTTCGCTCGTTATATATTTCTTCTAAATTTTTAAATATTTCTTTCGCTTCATCTTCATTAGTAGCAAAATATCTTTGAGTTTTATCTTCACTAAATAAATGAGGCATTAATTTAACAGCATTCCATTTATATTCGTTTTCTTTATTAGTTAATAAAACTATTTTTAAATCTAGTGGACTATGCATAGTAACTAATTGTAATATAATTCCTTCGATAAATTCATCTTTAAATGAAGTATTACATATTATAGAAGAAATTCTATTGTCTAATAAAGAAAATGTAATAGGGACATTTAATAATTTATTTGAATTATTTTTAATATCAATAGCTTTTTGAATTAAGTTATCTCTATCAAGTTCAAATTTTTCTATAGGTGCAGTTATATTAAGAGAAGCAGGTGTATTTCCAAGTCCAGTTCTAATAGTAAGGAAATCTTTATCGGAAATTTCTCTTTCCCAAAGTCTAGTTTTTTCACCAATTGCTATTTCATAGCATTGAAAACTAGATAAATATGTATCATATATAGTTTGTGATTGATATTTAATCACCTTAGATATTTCTGCTTGTTTTTCTTCTAAATACTCAGTATATTTTTCTTGACGAAGTTTTTCTTTCTTTTCTTTATATTTTTTTTGATAAATATTTAATATTTTTGGAAGTAGCACTGAACATATAAGCATAACAGATGCCTGCACCACAGGAATAATAACATCAGAATTTAATCCAACACTTGCATCATACTTCTTTACAGCATTAAATATATTTATCATTGCCATTACAAGCATTGTTCCACTAGCACCAATAGTAAAGATAAATGGAACCTCATCATTAACAAATTTACTTGGAGGTGGATCTATAACAATATTTTCTTCTTCATAAGTAAATGTAAGTCTAGGTTTATGAAAAAAATAATTATCATCTTTATAAAGTGGAACATCATTCTCACCACAATCATAATTTAAAAATTGGTTATTACTTATTTTATTTTTTTCTTTATAATTATTTAACTTTGAACTTAAAGATATATTTTCAACAGAAGAATAAATTCTTATAAATGTTTTCATCCATATAATTTTTACATTCTTTATAAAAATTATATCTCCAACATTCAATATAGTTTTAGAAGTAATTCTTCTTTTATTAACATAAGTTACACCTTTTTCATTAGGCTGATTTATATAGTATAAGCCTTTTTCTTTAGTAATAGTACATTCTGTTGCATTAGCCAAACTTCCAAAAACAATATCATTTTCAGAACTATTGCCAATCTTTATTTCTTCAATATTATCATTAATTATAAATTCATTAAAAGTGTCATTAATAGGATAAGTAAACATATAATAATCATAATTAGAACCAATTATTTTTAAGTTGTAGCATTTATAATTTTCAAAAACAATATTGTCATTACCACTAGTGCATTTTATAGAATCATCATTTTTAAAATACCATTTTCCATCTTTAGAATATATATTTAAAAATACCTCTATATTTGTTAGTGATGGAATGTAAGAAAATAAGAAACTCTCTGCTATTTTTTCTGGTAAATTATATACATTTAATTTTTCTTCATCAGCTAAATATAATTTCATGTCATCAACTCCTATTATACATGTTAAAATTATAACATTAATTATTAATTTCTTCAATTAATATACTCACATTTAATATATTTTTGTTATAATAATATTCATGAAAAAAAGAAACAAATATTTTATAGTTATATCATTGTTTATAATAAGTTTGTTCATAATAATTTTAATTTTTATAAACAAATATTCAAGTATTTTAGATACTAATAAGGCTAAAAATTTATTGGAATTTTTGTATACTCTAAAAGAAGGTAATTATCAATATAAAGAAGGATATGTTTTAACTGAAAATAATTCATTAGTTAAAAATAAAAAATATCTAAGTGGAAATGGAAATATTCATATTGATAAGTATGGAAATGTAGAATTTTATATTAATTATGATAATAAATGTATCTATAAAAATTTAACAGGCAATATTACATCTAAAAATAGTATTTGCAATTCTTTTAATAAATTAGATATTAAAGTTGCCAAGAATAATAATCAAATATCATTCATTTCAAATACAAAAAATTTAGAATATAAAATATCAAACAAAGATGATTTTAAAGGTGAATGGATTAGAAAAGATTATAAAGATAATTTTATATTAAATTATTATAAAGAAGGTACTCACTATATTTGGTTTAAAAGCGAAGATGGAATTTTGAGTGATGCAATTCAATTTAATATTGAATGTTTAAATACAAGAAAAGCACAATATGATTCAAATGTTTTATATTGTAATGGTTCAACTATCATTTTGAGTGATATCGAATGGGTAGTAATAGATACTGGTGAAAATGCTATAACTTTAATGAAATATTTACCTATTAAAGATAATCTTTATCATTGTACAAGTGAAAAAAGCGAATATTGTTTTTATACTCAAAATGAAATAAAAGAATTTAAATGGAGTAATTCATATGTAAATTATTACTTAAATAATGTTTATATTGATACACTTAGTGATGACATAAAAGATAGATTAATAACTAAATACATTTGTGATGAATATGAACTATATAATTGTGAAGGGGAAAGTTGTGGAGGAAATACAAAAGAAATAATAAATGAAAATAATTGGGTATGTACAAATTATACGCCAAGTAAAATTAGATTAATTTCTTACTATGAATTTAATAGTATAGTTACTAACTCAAAAAGCATAGAAACATTAAATGGAAACTATTGGACAATAAATTCTTTTACTAAAAATTATGGTTCTGTAGTACAAAATAACTATGAATTTTATATTTTAGAAGACTTAAATAATAAGTTAAATGTAAAACCTGTGATAACAATTACAAAATAATATTAATTTATGTTAAAATTATACTAGGAGGATTCCTAGTGAAAGATATATTATTAAAGAATATTTTATTTGATAAAAAGATAGTAATAACTTCTATCTTGTTTTGTCTTATGATGATATTTAGTTTAATAGGTTTTAGTTATAGTAAAGAAGAAAAAACTTTATTAGCGAATATAAAATATAATAATAGTATAACTTTCAATATAGATACTAATAATGATTTAATACCGGATTTTAATTTAATTAATAATGATATAAATTCAGATGGAGTATGCGATATAAATTGTGATACTAATAATGATAACATACCAGATGTAAACATAGATTTAGATGGAGATTTAATAATTGATTTAAATATAGATATTGATGCTGATTTAAGAGCTGATTTAAATATAGATTTAAATAATGATACAATTGCGGATACAAATATAGATGCAAATAATGATAGAGTATGTGATGTTAATTGCGATATTGATGGTGATTTAATTATAGATGTAAATATAGATTATTTTGGCGATTTAGTTCCAACATTTAATATAGATATTAATAATAAAGAACCTCAAACTAATTTAATAAATCAATACTTAGAAGATAAATGTATTTTGAATTGTGATATAAATAAAGATAATAGACCAGATATCAATATAGATTTAAATAGCGATAATGTTTGCGATATAAATTGTGACATCAATAACGATCAAATCCAAGACATAAATATAGATACAAATAAAGATAGAATAGTGGACCTAAATATAGATATAAATAATGATAATATTTGCGATTTAAATTGCGATTTAAATTCTGATTTAATACCAGATATAAATATAAATTTTTATAATAAAAAGCCAGTTTTTAATATAGACACTAATCAAGATAATATAGCAGATAAAAATATTATAACAAATAAAAACAATTGTACACTTAATTGTGATTTAAATAATGATGGATATCCAGATATTAATATAGACACAAATAGTGATGGAGTATGCGATGTAAATTGTGATATAAATAACGATCAAATCCAAGACATAAATATAGATATAAATTCAGATGGAGTAAAAGACTTAAATATAGATTTAAATAATGATAATATATGTGATTTAAATTGTGACATTGATAATGATCAAATATCAGACTTAAATATAGATACAGATAATGATTTAAAAAAAGACTTAAATATAGATATAAATAATGATAACATATGTGATTATAATTGCGATACTAATGATGATTTAAAACCTGACTTAAACATAATAAATAGAAATAATATTTGTATTTTGAATTGTGACATCAATAATGATCAAATATCAGATTTAAATATAGACACAGATAATGATTCAAAAGCAGACTTAAATATAGATATAAATAACGATAAAGTATGTGATTATAATTGTGATACAAATAATGATAATATTTGCGACTCAAATTGTCATGTTAAAACAGTAAACACTTGTGATACAAACTGTAAAGATAAAGTAGATAATGTGTATATTAACTTAAAAGATAAACAGACATTATTAATAAACGATAAAACTTCAAAAATGTTTAATATTATTAATGAATCAGAATCATCAATAAATGTAAATATCTCACTAATAAATGTCAAAAAGAATACAAACTTTACATTAAAAAAAGATAATGTAATTATGCTTGAAAATAGTAATAATAAAATATTACAAACAATAAGTGTACCAGCACAAACGAAATTCAAATATGAGTTAACTTTAAATGAAATAGATTCTGAATTATACATTCTTATTGAAAATAAATAACTCTTGAATTTTTAACCTAATATTGTTATCATTATTATGATAGATACTCTAAGGAGGAATTATTATGGATGATACAAAAGGACAAACTATATTTTTAACAATAATAGGAATAGCTACACTATTAGTAGCCGTAGTCGGAACTACTTTTGCATGGTTTAGTATTGGAACTACTAATGATGAAGATCCAAATGAAATGGTTATGACAACAGCAAGATTAGGAAAAGTTGTATTTAAAGACGGAGATGAAATAATAGCAACTAATATTTTACCAGGCAAAACATTCAAAAAAACATTTGTAGTTTCTCAAACAGATGTTGATGCAACAGAAAAAATTAAATATGTTATTAAATTAAATGTCAAATCAAATACTCTAACATCAGTTGCAGATAATCAATTTGTTCATTCATTAACATCAACCGGAAATACTAATAATGGAACACTTGTAAGTTTTGAAAATCAAATTGTTCCAGAAGAAACAATAATATTAGGAACAGGGGAATTAAATGGATATGAAACTCATACATATGAATATACTATTTCATTTAATGAATCAGGTTTAGATCAAAATGCAGCTCAAGGAAAAACATTTCAAGGACAACTATCAGTTGATCTTTTACCAATAACCGCAGAAACTAAATAGTGATATATTCACTTTTTTGATTGAAAGAGTAAAGTATGAAAGAAAAAAAGAAAAATAATAAATTTAATTTATTATTTAGTCTAATAGTTTTATTAGGCGTTTTTATAATGCTTATAGCTTGTACTTACTCATATTATATAAAAGAAATAAAAAAAGATAATAAAGATATCACTATCAATACAATAACAATGTCTATGCAATATTTTAATCAAGAAAATATAGAATTATCAAATCTAAAACCAGGTTTAACATATAAATATAATTTTAGTGTTAATAACTATAGTGAAGATATAATTGGTAAATATAAATTAATATTTGATATAGAAACTCCATTAAATAGTGATATAGATGAAGACTTTACTTACTCACTAGAAGCAACAAGTGATTCAAATGATAAAACAAATTCATTAATTTATAA
Source organism: uncultured Clostridium sp. (assembly GCA_964490375.1). Lineage (GTDB taxonomy): Bacteria > Bacillota_I > Bacilli_A > RF39 > UBA660 > CAG-1000. Next base: position 23,984 of record CAZBAZ010000006.1, on the reverse strand, counting down.
AACTAATATGACAGTTCCAACTCGATCATTAGTAATAGGTTCTGGAACGATAACACCAAATAATAAACAATATTATACTTTAACATTAAATATAAAAAACAATTCTAATATTCAAAAATATATTGGAAAAGTTTTTGTTGCTAAAATATATTTAAAGATTGATAACAACTAGGTGACATTATGGAAGAAGATAGAATAATAAAAAGGAAAAAAATATTTAGATTTATATCTAGAAGTATAAGTTTTACATTAATAATATTTTTAATGATAATAGCCTCTTTCTTAATACTTTATGTTGTAAGTACTAAAGTTGCAGACAAAAAAGGAGAAATGCCTCCTTATTCACTATATACAATTGTCAGTGAAAGTATGGTTCCAGAATTAAAAGTTTATGATGTTATATTAGTAAAAAAAACAGAGCCTTCTAAATTAAAAGAAAAAGATATTATTACTTTTTATTCAAGTAATCCTTATTTTGGAACTACTCCAATTACTCATAGAATTATAAATATAGAAAAAGATGAAAATTCAGAACTAGTTTTTGAAGTAAAAGGAGATAATAATAAAATTGCTGACCAAGATAAAGTAATATCTTCAAACATTATTGGAAAAGTAATACTAAAATTTCCAGGATTTGGAAAAATACAATTCTTTTTAGCATCAAAAGGCGGTTATATTATAGCAATATTAATACCAGCATTAGCTATTTTATCTTATGACATATATAAGTTAATAAAGTTAATATATTTAAAGAGCAGAATAACTAGTTTAAATAAAGAAGATGAAATGTAAAAACCCAATTCTTTAATAAGAACTGGGAAGTATAATAAACAAAGGTATTTTTTAATGTAAATTGTTAATTAAAAAATTCTTTGTTTTTTTGTATTCTACTATTGTTAGGATTGATTTTAAGAGCTTTATTAATATATTTTTTTCCTTCTTTTTTATTTCCTATATAGTAATATGATAAACTTATAAGATCATATATAGTTTCGTCAAATGTAAATATTTCATTAATATAAGTCATATTATTTTTTTTAATTTTAAGAGCTTTTTTACCAAGTTTAATTACTTCATTATAATCTTTAAGTTGATATTCTAATATCATTTTTTCAACATAAGCGTCTCTAAGATATGGTGCTTCTTTTATTGCTTTATTAAGCCACATAATTGCTTCATCATATCTTTTTAGTGCTATATATGAACGAGAAATAAATCTCATAGATGCACATCTTTCATCCTTCCATGTTGCAGTTTTAAGATTTAAGTGTTTTATTAGTGTATCTATACATTTATTCCACTTTCTATAATACATGTATTCTCTTCCTAAATAATGCATATTTCTATCATCTAATGGATCTTCCTTGACAGATAATTCAAGTAATTTTAAATAAGAAGTTCTAGATTTAGAATCATCAGGATAATGATTGATTATTACATCATTACATACAATTTCTTTTTGAACACTTTTTCCACAATAAGATAATACCTCATGTACAGGATGAGTCCAAACATAATCATTGTTAGAATGTATCTTATTAGTATAAAAACTTATAATAGGATTATTATCTTTATCAAGTTTCCAATTATAAATATATTTAGCTCTAGTTATATCATCACTCCAAGATTTAATTAGATTATCAATAGAGTTTGGTAAAAGTATTTCATCTAAATCTAAAGAAATACATATATCAGTATCTTTTGGTATCAGTTTTAATGATTCATTTCTAGCAACATCAAATCTCCATGGATTAATTTCTTTAACTTCAACTTTAACACCTAATTCTTTTAGTAGTTTAACTGTATTATCCGTAGAACCAGTATCTAAAACACAAATATAATCAGCATTTTTTATAGACTCATACCATCGTTTAACAAACTTTTCTTCATTTTTACAAATAGTATATACACAAACTTTATATTTTTTCAATATTATGCTCCGCTAGGTCCAGTTGGCCCTTGTGGAATTGTAAGATTCAATACAAAGTTTGGAGCAGTTCCAGAAATGTTAGCAGAAGCTTGAGTACCAGGGTTTCCAGTAGTAACAGTTCCAATAGTTAATACAGGAGTTTCTCCATCTGAGCCAGT
>CAZBAZ010000006.1:0-21796 GCA_964490375.1 uncultured Clostridium sp. | reverse complement strand
TTCCAGTAGTAACAGTTCCAATAGTTAATACAGGAGTTTCTCCATCTGAGCCAGTTGGTCCTGTTGGTCCAGTAGGCCCCGTTGGTCCAGTTGGTCCTGTTGGTCCACCACTAGGTCCTGTAGGTCCGGTAGGTCCAGTCGCACCATAACATGTATACATAGGTGGAAATACCTTTATTTCTTTATTACAATTACAATTATTCATAATTCCTCCTATAATATTATATTAATTAAAATAATTTTTTAGGAGTTAATTTACCCAAATAAATATAAATATAATAATTTTCAAAAAAGTGTAAATAATATGTAATGTCAAAACAAATAATCTTTACTAAAATATCAACATGTTATAATAAAGTAGAGGAAGGAAGAGATGAAAAAAGAAAGAAATACAAAAATATTAGTTATAATTGCATTACTTATTTCAGTTATAAGTCTTTCAATCGCATATGCTGCATATAGCGCTACACTATTAATAAGTGGTACAGTGACTGCTAAAAAATCATCAAGCACATGGAATGTACATTTTACCACAACTGATGGAGGAGATGATTTAATTCCAACACTCTATGGGAATGCTAAAGTAGTTTCTAAAGCATCATTATCTGAAACAACAATATCAAACTTTGAAATAACATTTTATGCTCCTGGTGATTCAATTACATATGATTTTGAAGTAAAAAATACTGGCTCAGTAGATGCAACATTAAACAAAATAACAATGGGATCCTTAAATTGTTCTTCGATTGGTACAACATTAGATGGAAATACTGAAGCAAACACATTATGTCAAAATATACATATGAATATAACGAAAAAAAATGGAGAAACAATTAACATAGGCGATAAAATACCTAGTGGTGGTTATGAAATATATAAATTAACAATAACATGGGATAAAAATGACAGTTCAAACTATAGCAATGATATTGCAATAAATGTTGGTACAACCACATTTGATTTTATACAAAACTGATTTTAAAATGACATAAAAATGGCAAAAAGTCATTTACAAAAAAATATAGTAATGATATAATTTATAAAAAAGATAGGAGAGTAATTATGGAAAAAGAAAGAGGAATTAAAATATTAGCCGTAGTAGCTTTATTAGTATCTGTGATTGGTTTATCAATCGCATATGCTGCATATAGTGCAACTTTAGTAGTAAGTGGAACAGTAACTGCAAAAAAATCAGCAGACGCATGGAATGTACATTTTACTGCTACAGATGGAACATCAACATTAACACCAACATTATCAGGAAATGCAACAGTTGGAACTGCTGCAACATTATCAGATACATCAATCTCAGCATTTAACATTAATTTTTATGCACCTGGTGATTCTGTAACATATGAATTTAAAGTTAATAATGATGGAGCAGTAGATGCTGTTTTAAGCACAATTACAAAGGGAACCTTAACATGTGCTCCAAAAGCTAATGGAACTGCAACTCAAACAGAAGCAGATAATTTATGTAATGATTTAACTATGAGTTTAACAAAATCAACAGGCTCAGATATCACAACAGGTACTACATTAACATCTGGTGCTTCTGAAACATATAAACTTAATGTAACATGGAAGAGTGAAAGTACTGTTTCAATTAGTGATGATATAGTTGTTACAATAGGTCAATCATCATTTGTATACGTTCAAGGTTAAATAGCACATGAAAGTAAGTCAAATAAAAGTAATATTGCTATTAACTTTTATTAGTGCTTTACTTATTTTTAACAGCTTTGTAAATAAGATTTTTAACAATTATGGTATATGTATATTCCTACTTATCCTAATAGGAGTGTCTATATACCTTTTTGGCTATAAAAAAGAGAAAAGCAGATACAATAAAGATATAATATTATCAATAGTAATATATTGCATAGCATATTATTTATTAACATATTTAATAGGATTGTTGATAGGATTTAATTATAATATATATAGTTTAAAATTTATAAAAATAATTAAAAATATATTCCCTGTTATATTAACAATTGTTTTAAGTGAAATGTTAAGATACATTATAAATTCAAAGTTCAAAGAAAATAAAACTATATTAATTTTATCATTCTTAGCATTTGTAATGATTGATACAACTACTACTCTAAGAAGTATAGATTATAAAAGTTTTGAATCTATATTAGTAAATTTCGGTTTATTTATTTTACCTAGTATATCAACAAACATATTATTAACATATATGTCATATAAAGTGAGTTATAAACCATGCATTCTTTATAGATTATTTATGGAATTACCTACTTATATATTGCCGATATTTACAGCATTTGGTAACTATGTATGGTCTATAATATATATAGCATTTCCATTACTAGTATTCACAAGAATTTATTTAATGTTTTCAAAAATAAATAAAAAGACAATAATAAAATCAAATTATAAATCAAAAGAAAAAGTAGAAACATTACTTAGAGTAATAATAGTATCTATACTATTTGTTATTGTAGGATTAACATGTGGTTTCTTTAAATATCAATTAATTGTAATTGCATCAGGAAGTATGGAACCAATCATATATCGTGGAGATACGGTATTAGTAAAGAAAATAAGTGATGATGAAAAAAAGAATTTACAAGTAGGAGAAATAATTGTATTTAAGAAAGATAATAAAATAATCGTACATAGAATTTATAGTATCATTGAATCAGGAAATGAAAAATTTATTAAAACAAAAGGAGACAATAACAAATCTCCAGACAATTATTTAGTTGAATTAAGTGACATAATTGGAACAACAAATAATGTAATAAAATACATAGGATATCCAACAGTATGGTTAAGTGAAGCAATTAAGTAAGAATAAAGAGAAGAGGTGAATTTTGTGAAAAATATAAATATTTTTGATAATGAGTTTATTAAAAAGAACTTTTCTAGTACAACTTTTAAAGTTATATTTAATATTTGCTTAATTATACTAATAACATCAATAGTATTTGTATTTTTCGTTAAAATTTTTATAATCAAAACTGACAATTACTTATCATATTCAGAAACAAGTTCAGCAGATTATAAAGTCAACCTAAAGAAAAATGATTATTATGAAGTAGATAAACTTCCATCTGGAATGAATTATATTGCGAGCTTAATAGACACAATAGATGTTAATTTTGATTATCTATTTGAAAGTTCAAAAGTAGTTGATTATGATAGTACTTATTATATTGAAGCAATAACTAGGGTTTATGGAGATAGAGAAAAATCATCTATTTTGTTTGAAAAAAAAGAAATATTAAAAGAAGAAACAAAAATTTCTAAACAAGATATTGTGACAAATTCATTCAAAGAAAGTGTTACAGTTGATTACGACCACTTTAATAAATTTGTAAATGATTTTAAATCTGATTATGCACTATCAACTGGAAGCGATGTCACAATTATATTGCATGTTAATAGTGAGGGAACAAACAAGGAATACGAAGGAAAAATTAAATTAGATAGTAAAGCATCAATAGTGATTCCATTATCTGAACAAACTATCAACATAAAAATAAATAAAAATGATATTAATACACATGATGTATTACTAGAAAAACTTGGACTTAAAAATGTTAATATATTACAATTAACTATACTAATTGTTTTTACAATAATTGATATTTATTTAATATATAAGGTTTTAAGTAAACTACTTAAATACTTGGGAAATATAACAGAATATGAAAAGAAAAGAAATAAAATATTAAAAGAATACGATAGCATTATAGTAAATACTGGAAGTGATGTTGATATTAGTAAATATCAAATTGTAGATGTATTAGGATTTAATGAACTTGTAGATGTTCATGATAATTTGGGAAATCCAATTCTTTATTACGAAATAATTCCTAATAGAATTTGTTGTTTTAGTATTGTTAAAGATAGAATATTATATAGATATACATTAAATAGTGAAAAAATGAAAGATTAAAAAGGAGGAAATATGAATAATAAAAAAAGATTATTTAAAGTACCATCTTTATTATCTTTTGTTTTTTTATTTTTCATAATATCATCTTCTTTTTTAGTGATTGGTTATTCAGCTAATTCTAGTACTTTAGCAATTGATGGATCACTTGTTGCAAGAAGCAATTTAGATGTACGTATAACTGATATCAAACTAAATAGTAGTGGGCTACAATTGGCTTCTCAAACTACAACTCCAGGATATACTGCAAAATCAATTGATGGAGGAGTAAGGTTAACATCTGCATCTTCATATGTAATATATGATGTAACAGTAACAAATCTTTCCTCTCAAAATGTACTAGTAACAGATATTGAAAGCACACAATGGTCAAATACAAATATGGAATATACACTAGAAAATTTGACATTAAATGAAACTATAATTCCATCAGCAAGTACATATACATTTCAAGTAAAAATAACATTTAAAGATAACGTTGTTTCCAAATTAACAGGTTTAGTAGAGACCATCATAGAAAATGTACTTGGAATTAGTTTAAACTTAAATATGGTTTTAAACTTTACATTTTATAAAGTTCCACAATATTCTTTAGAAATTACAAGTATTCCAGAAGATGCAATAATAACATACATAGTAAATGATGAAACTATATCAACATGTACAGGATATTGTAGAAAAGTATTTGATGTTAATACTAAAGTTACATGGAAAGTTCAAAAAGATGGCTTAACATCAAGAACATCAACAGTAACAATGGATAAAAATTATTCAGAAACAGTAGATTTAACTAATGCTACAACATATAAATTTAGTTTGGTTCCAGATCCTGAATCATCTGCTGTTACTTTAAAATGTGGAGACGTTGAAGTTAATGGATTTGGAACTCAAAGTTGTGAAGTTACTGAAAACACAATGATAGAGTATACTGTTACTAAAGCAGGATACTATGATAAAACCGGTTCTTATACAATAGGAACAAGTAATTATACAGAAAATGTAACATTAGAAGAAAAGCCTTGGATAACAGGTACATATACAAATACAAGTTCAACGCTAGCTGCAACAGAATCATTGTCAGTATACCATTCAGGTAAGTATTTAATTGATATATGGGGTGGTACTGGAGCTGATAAATATAATGTTAGTTCTACATCATCAGGATATGGTGGAGCTGCTGGACATGTGTATGGAGTTGTCGAATTATATGAAGGACAAACACTATATTATACATTAGGTGGTAATGCACAAACATCAGTATTAGGTGGTTTATTTGGAACAAATATTCAAAAATCAACATCTGGTGTAAATGGTGGAGGAACAGCAAACTCTGATTCACTAGGTGCAGGAGGAGGATATTCAGCATTAGCGGTTGATACAACTCTTATATCTGAAAGCACAATAAACAGTGGAAATGTATTATTCATCGCTGCAGGAGGCGGTGGAGGAGGAGGAAGCGATGCTTCTAAAAAAGATACATTCGAATGTGGAAATGGTGGAGCAGGAGGAAATATGTCAAGTACAAAAACTGCAATATCAACAATTGGTTATGCATTTAGTGGAGAAGATGGAACCGTTCCAACTAATGGAGATTCATCATACATAGGTGGTGGTGGTAGCAATACTGCTGGTGTATGTTCATCAAATAGTGACAACAATGGTTCACTTTTAAGTGGTGGTGGTTCAAATGAAAAAGGAGGCGCTGGAGGCGCTGGATACTATGGTGGAGCAGGAGGAGATGGAAAAGGAAAAAACAAATCCGGACAATATAGTGCAGGAGGTGGAGGCGGTTCTTCATTTATTTCAAGCCTAGCAACATTCGAAGGATTAGACTTTACAGTAACATCAAAAGTATCAACTTCAAACCCTAGTACAACAGGTGGAAGCTTAATTATAACTTATATTGGATCATAAAACGATAGTAGAAATTACTATCGTTTTGTAATTAAGAAAATAATTTTATACATTAGATATGAAATAACAGTCAATAATACAATACCACTCATAACTAAATTTAAATTAAATACTTGAGAACCATACAATATTAAATATCCAATCCCTGCCTTAGAAGTAAGAAATTCACCAGTAATTACACCAATTAAACACATGGATATATTAATTTTTAATGTATTCATTATAGAACTTTTATTTGAAGGTAAAACCACATACAATAACTTATCTAACTTACTAGCATTAAAAGTATCTAATAGTTTTAACTTTAATTTATCAGTATTTTCAAAACCATTATATATCGATTGCAAACTAACAATTATAGATATTAATATAGATATAGTTATAATACTATTTGTATTAGCACCAATCCATATAATAATTATTGGTCCAAGTGCAACTTTAGGTAATGAATTAAATACAACTAAATATGGTTCTAAAACTTTAGATAAAAATTTAAAATTATAAAGTATTATTGCAAGAATTATAGATAGAACACTAGTAACAATAAATGAAATAGTTGTTTCTTTAACAGTAATCCAAATATGATATAACAAATTATTGTTCTGATAAACATTAATTAATGTTTTAACAATATTTTTAGGTGAACTTGTTATAAATGAATTAATAATGTTTTTATCTGCTAAGATTTGCCATAAAAATATAAATAAGAATAAAATAAATATTTGAGTAACAATAATCATTGATTTATATCTTTTAATTTTTTTAATATATTTTTTTGCTTCATCACTCATTTATCTATTTCCTTCCATAATAAGTCATAATAATATGAAAAGTACTCGGATTTTCTATTTTGAATAGGAGTGTCATATAATTTAATTTCATGAATATTTTTTATAACTGAAGGTCTTTTAGATAAAACAATAATTTTAGAACAAAGAGAAATAGCCTCAGATAAATCATGTGTCACTATTATAACTGATTTCTTTTCTTCTTTTATAATATTATAAACATCTTCACTTACACTTAATCTTGTTTGATAATCAAGAGCACTAAATGGCTCATCTAACAACAATATATCAGGTTTCATAGCAAGAGTTCTAATTAAAGCCAATCTTTGTTTCATACCACCAGATAATTCATTAGGATATTTATCTTTAAAGTCAATTAAATCATATTTTCTTAATAAGTTTAAAACATAATTTTTATTTTGATCAGTTAATTTTTTAGATATTTTAAGTCCTAATATAGCATTATCAAATATAGTTAACCATGGAAATAAAGCATCTTCTTGTAACATATATCCTATTTTGATATTTTCTTTTTTAATAATTTCTCCACATGTCATTTCATCAAGACCACATATAATATTTAAAATAGTACTTTTTCCACATCCAGAAGGACCAACTATACCAATAAAATCTCCTTCATTTAAATCAAAAGTTATATTTCTAACAGCCTCTGTTTCATAATCAATTTTATAATAAATTTTTGATAGATTATTTACTTTAAGTAATGTATTAGTTAAAGTCATTAGTAATTAAAATATTAGGATCAACTTTTTCTTTAATAGTACCACCATATATCATAATATCTTCGAGTCTATCATAATCTCCTTTATATATGTATGTACTATCATACCATGAGTCTGCTTGTTTATATCTATCAACTATTTTAGTTAAATCATCTAAAGATGTATCTGGAAATTGATTTATAATTGCATTAGCTATAGTTTTAGAGTCATTTGTTTTAACAAATCTCAATCCTTTATTTAAAGCTTTATTAAATTTTTTAATATTCATAGAGTTATTTTTAATATAATCCTCTTTAGCATAAAAAGTAGTATATGGAACAATTCCACTAATTTCTCCAAGAGATGCTAAAACGCAACCATAACTTTGCTTTTCTAGTGCTAAAGCATTTGGTTCAAATAAGTTAACAAAGTCACCATTACCACCAATATAAGCACCAGTTAATCCAGAAAATTCTACACTAGTATCAATATTTACACTTTTAGAATCAATATTTGATTTATATAATGCATATTCAAACATCATAAGAGGCATACCAGCACTTCTACCTGCTAATACTTTCTTACCAACTAAATCATTCATTTTAAAATTATCTTTTAATGCACAATCTCCAACTATAAATTGACCATCTCTTTTAGTTAATGCAGCAAAAGTTATTAATTTTTGCTTTGAATTATTATATAAATATATAGTTGCTTCAGGACCACTAAATCCTATATGAGCATTCCCTGATATAATAGATGTTGCAACTTTATCAGCACCAGGTGTTAATACTACTTCTACATCTAAATTCTCATCTTTAAAATAACCATTTTCAATAGCCACATACCATGGAGCATAAAATACTGAATGCGTAACCTCAGAAACTACAATTTTTTCTAAATCCTCTTTTTTAGTTTTATTACCAATAAATATACTTAATATTAGTATTACAATAATAGAAACAATAGTTAAAATAAATTTCTTCATATCTCCTCACTTTCAAAGTATTATATTCTTTTATTAGTAATATGTCACATAGAGTAGATGATTATCCATATAGAATTATTGCATTTTTGCCCATAATTTGTTAATCTATAATAGAGGTATAATATATGAAAGATGATGAATTAAAAGAATATGAAAAACAAATCAATAGTGATAATAATGTTATAATGACACCTCCTTCTGCTGAAGAAAATAAAGTAGTAGAATCTAAGCAAGAACAAATTGTTAAAGATGATAATAGTACTCCACAAACAGCAGTGGTAGAAAATACAAATACAATTCAAAATACAGATAAACAAGAACCATATAAATATGTTGCTAAAAACAATACAGCACTACCAGAATATAATGAAGTTGATACAACAAAAGTATCTGATTTAATAGAATTATATGTAGGAGATAAATATTCTAAATTTGCTAATACTAATTTTAATATATGGGCATTTTTATTTGGAGGAGTTTATTTCTTTTATAGAAAAATGATTTTATATGGAATTATTGAAATACTAGCATTTACTGTATGCACAACATGCATAGAATCAGAATACTCTTACTTTGTGCCATTTCTTATTAATTGTCTAGGAGCATTTCTAGTTAATGATTTATATTTAAATCATAGTAGACAAAAAATACAAAATATTATAAATAAAAATGAAAAACCTGAAGTTAGAATAATGAAATGCATGAAAAGTGGCGGTGCTAGTATAGGATATGTATTTCTAGGAATATTCATATCAATTATTCTTTTTAGTTCAATAGTTTTCTCAATTGGTGTAAACAGAATCATGAAAGAACTAAACAATATATTTGATTTTAGTTTTAACATAAAAGATGATAGTGATAATAATACAACTGATGAAACATTTAATGGTATGCTAATTAGAAATGAATCTTTTAAATATGAAAATATATTTAATATTACAAATAGTAAATCATTTATAAAAGATGAATCATTCACAAAGGGTTTATCTTTAATTAAAAAAGATGAAGAAGGAAATAATATATGTGAAATTAACTTATATGAAATTACTAATTATAAAGACATAGATACACTAGCTTATCAAATGTCTCAATATTACTATGAAAAAGATCCAATTAAGATAGAAAAAAATAATATATCTTGGTATGAATTTGATGGAACTTTTGCATCTTCATATAATGATATTTATTTAACATCAAAAAATAGTAAAATATATGAATTATTATTTTCAATTCAAAATAATGCATATGAAACTGAGTGTAAAACAGAATTTAATGAAATACTTGATACAATATCTTTTAAATAATTGTACTTAAATGTACAATTTTTTAATGTTTACTTTTAATAAAATATATGTAATGTTATAATTATTAAGAGGTAAAAAATATGACATTAAATGATAAACAACTAGAAGCTGTTTCACATATAGATGGACCATGTCTAGTTCTAGCCGGAGCAGGTTCTGGTAAAACAAAAGTATTAACTAAAAGAATAGTAAATTTAATTAATAATGGTATTAGTCCATATAATATATTAGCTATAACATTTACAAATAAAGCTGCTAAAGAAATGAAAAGTAGAGTAGAAAATGATTTAGGCAATATAGAAAATTCTATTTTTATTGGAACATTTCATTCATTTGGGTTAAGAATACTAAGAGAAAATTATGCAGATATTGGATATACATCAAATATTACAATTTTAGATGCAGATGATTCTAAATCTATAATAAAAAGAATACTAAAAGAAGAAAATTTAGATCCACAAGATTATGATATAAAACATATTATTAATAAAATAAGTAATGCTAAAAATGATAATATAAGTCCTATAGAATTTTTAAGACTTTATTTAAATGAAGAAGATCAAATTATTGGAAATGTATATGATAAATACACTAAATTATTAAAAGAAAATAATAGCGTAGATTTTGATGATTTATTATTAAAACCTGTAGAATTATTTAAGAAAAGAAAAGATATTCTAGAAAAATATCAAGAAAGATTTAAATATATTTTAGTAGATGAATATCAAGATACCAATAGTATTCAATATGAATTATGTAGATTACTTGCTCATAAATATAAAAATATTTTTGTAGTTGGAGATGCTAATCAATCAATCTATTCATGGAGAAAAGCTGACTATAGAAATATATTAAATTTTGAAAAAGATTATAAAGATGCAAAAGTAATATTACTAGAAGAAAATTATAGAAGTACAAATAACATATTAAAAGGTGCTAACTCAGTAATTAAAAATAATAGTGAGGGAAAAAAACTAAATTTATGGACCTCATCCGGAGATGGAGAACTAATAGATTATATTAGATGTGATAATGAAATAAAAGAAAGTTATTTCGTTGTTGATAAAATAAAAGAATTAATTTCACTAGGATATAATTATAATGACTTTGCTGTTCTTTATAGAACAAATGCTCAAAGTAGAGTTGTAGAAGATGCCTTTGTTAAAAGTAATTTACCATATAATATTATAGGTAGTTATTATTTCTATAGTAGAAAAGAAATTAAAGATTTAATAGCTTATTTAAATTTAATATATAATTTTAAAGATTCAGTTAGCTTAGAAAGAGTTATTAATACTCCAAAAAGAGGTATTGGAACAAAAACAATAGAAAATATTAGAAATAAAGCACGTGAAGAAAATATATCTATGTTTGAAGCAATAGATAGTGGAAAAGAATTAGAATTTAAAAAATTGATTTTAGAATTAATTGAAGATTCAAAAACACTAGGATTATCAGACTTAATAGAAAATGTTTTAGTAAAAACTGGTCTTAGAATGGAATATGAATTATCTAAAGAGTTAGATAGTGAAAGTAAAATAGAAAACTTAGATGAATTTAAAAGTGTTGCAGTAGCTTTTGAAGAAAGTGGTATATATGATTTACAAACATTCTTAGAAAACATATTATTGGTAAGTGATGCTGGTCAATATAAAGAAGATAAAGACTCAGTTAGTCTTATGACATTGCATTCAGCTAAAGGATTAGAATTCAAAGTAGTATTTATTTTAGGAATGGAAGAAGGAATATTCCCACATAATAGAAGTTTTGAAAGTCAAAGCGAATTAGAAGAAGAAAGAAGACTATGTTATGTAGGAATAACTCGTGCTAAATCAAAATTATATTTATTAAGTGCTAGAAGTAGAACACTATATGGAAAAACAAATGGAACTATAGAAAGTAGATTTATAAAAGAAATAGATTCAAGTGTTATAAATATAGTCAATACAAAACCAGAAGAAAAACAGTCACCAAAATTCATAGGAAATATGTATAATAAATCAAGCGATGGATTATCAGCTGGAGATAAAGTAACTCATACAGTATTTGGAGATGGAGTAGTAATTAAAGTAAGTGGAGGCATCGCTACTATTGCATTTAGTCATAAAGTAGGAATAAAATCTATAGCTGCAAATCATAAATATTTAACAAAAAGATAAAATTTCACACATTTACAATCAAACTTATATATGTTATAATTCAGTATAGAATAAAGAGGATTAAATATGAGTTTTGTTGATAGAATAAAAAGTAAACAAGTGCAAAAACAAGCAAATGATTTCATTAAACTTATAAAAGGTAAAAGTGATAAAGAAATAGAACAACTATATCTTGATAATAAAGACCTTGAAACTAATGAAATCGCTTTAAGTCACTTGTTTTTTAAACATCCTTCTTTAATTAGAATAATGCCAATTGACTTTCAAAAGTCAAGACTTAATAGTAATCTTTCAATGTTTAAATATGGCTCATCAGAAGCAAAAAAATCATTAGTTTCTGATTGGTTAAAAGATAACAAATTCTTTATAAATTGTAATTCTATCAATATAAGTGATGAAGAATATAAAGAATATTTAAAAATATATTTTCAACAATCAGATGATATAGCTAAACTTCATATGGAAGACTTAAGAAATGTAATAAATACATTAAATAATATAGATTCAATTCAAACAGATAAAGTAATTGAATCATCAAAAGATAAATTTACTCCAAGACAATGGGAATTTATAATAGCAGTAAGTCCATCATTTATAAAATATGCTCCTCAAGAAGTACAAAATAAATATTCTGATGATGAAAAATATGCAAGATTTATTAGCGGAGATGCAAGAAATAAATACTTATCAACTCAAATAGAAAAAGTAAGAGAAGACATAAGTATATTAAAAGATATGGATTTAGATGTTAAAAAAGAATATATAAGTATGTTTCCGTATATGATAAATTATATTGATGAAGATTCACTTATAGAATTAGTAAAAGATGATATATCATTAATTGGCAGTATAAATATAGTATCATTAAGAAGTGATGAAGATAGAGCATTAAAATTCATAAATTCACTACTTGAAAATATAGAAAGCAAATCTAATAAAGAAATAGTAAATATTCTAGTAAGTAATGGATTATTAAATGCTAAAGGAAAAGTATATAGATATGACCAGAATAGTGAAAATACAATTTATCAATATACAAAAAGAACAATAAGAACAATTCAAAAATTAAGTATAGACCAAATAAGATTATTAATAAATGTAGATGTTAACTATATAATTCCATATTTAATTCCACTTTATAAAGAAACAGAATCAAGAGAAAAAAAAGAATCAATTATTATAGATAGTGACTCTAGATGTTTAAAACTATTTAAAATTATTTATGGTGATGAAACATACGAAAACTACTATAAAGTAATTAATAGAATATATAAAGATTATATTACTAATTTAGACTCATATTATTATGAAACAGACTATGAATGTCTATTTGAATTATTTAAAATATTATTTAATAAAAATATAATTTTAAATAATAGTAAAGATAAAATAATGACATTTATTGGTATGTCATTATTATATAAAAATAATATGAATGAATCTCAAAAGAAAACATTAATTAACCTATTAAATGAATTTTTAAGTAATGCATATAATAGAAAAATAAATAATACATTAGACTTATATAGTTTACAATCACTTGAAATATTTGATCAAAGACTATCATTTATTGATGAAAAATTACTAATGGATTTTAATCAATATAACTTTGCTAATATATCTAACTTATTATTAATATGTAAACAAACATATGATAGAGGAATATTTAAATTCTATTTAGATTTATTAACTAGTATTTATGGTAGTAATAAAGAAACACTGTTTAGAGCAAGTGAATATTATAAGTATAATAGAGATTTACTAGTAGATGTATGCAAAAATAATCTAACAGATAAAGAATTAAAGAACTTCATAAACTTAATCTCAACATACACAAATGATTTAAAAATGAAAAACAAAAATGAATTAATAAATTATGATGTTCAAGCATTAAAACTATTAATAAGAGAATTATCATCAACAAAAGATGAAGAAGCATATAAAAACTTATTATCTAATTATTTATTTGCTAAAGGATATACTAAAAAAGGTAATATTGGTTTTTTAGAAGTTGATACTATAGAACAATTAATTAATTCATTTGATGCTGAATCATTAGAAACATTGAAAATAAATAATGAATATGTATTTACAGATACAGAAATAGATATGTTTAAAATGATTAATTTATTATTTAAAAATAAGAATTTAGATATATTATTTTCATCATTAGAAGAATTAATATCAAGTAAATCAGAAAGAAATTTACCAAATATAAATATATTATTTAGTAAACTAAAAAAATATAAAATAGAATTAATAAATAATCAAATAGTTGGTATAAATGATTTAGAAAATTTATATCAAACTAATCCTAATATAATTAGTAAAACAAATAAAGATGGAGTTACTATTTATAAAATAAAAGGACAAGACTTTAAAGTTATTAGTTCTATTAACGATGATGGACTTCATTATAACTTTACAAGTGTTACTAAATTAAATAGAAATGAATATGGCTATAATAAATTAATTAAAAGTGGTTCTGTAAGATTTACAACTCATGAAGATAAAACAATAATTAAATTTAATAAAGATAGAATTAAAACAAAAGAAATGAAACCATCTTTTCTTATCATAACTGGCTTATTAACAGATGAATTAATTAATATAGCTAAAAATAATAAAATATCTATTTTAGAGGTAATAAAAGAATGACAGAAAAAGTATTAGAAAAAATTAAAGATATGAAAAAAGATAAAGAATTTTCTATTAAAGTAATAGAAAGTCTTTGTAAAAGTGAAAAGAATAAAGAATTATTTAAAGGTAATGACGAATTTGAAAAGCTATACGATAAATACATCAAAAAAGACGATTTAGACTTCTAAATCGTTTTTAATTACTTCAAAACATACAGGAAAGCATACAAGAAAACATACAAGTAAATTGACATAAATGGCTAAAAATAGTATAATATTTATATAAAATGAGGTGATTACACGTGAACAAGAAAGAAGAAAATAAACCACCATTTACAATTACAAATTGTATGTTAGATAACATTTCTTCAATAATGAAAAAAATAGGTAAATTAGATAATTATAAAGAACTAAATAAAATGCCTATTCTAAGAAGAAATAATAGAATAAAATCAATACATTCATCTTTAGCTATTGAAGCCAATTCTTTATCGTTGGATGAAGTTAAAGATGTTATTGATGGAAAAACTATAATAGGTTCGCAAAAAGAAGTACAAGAAGTAAAAAATGCATATGAGGCATATTCAAAAATTAAAGAAGTAGATCCATATAATTTAAATGATTTAAAGAAAATTCATGGTATATTAACATATTTAACAGTAACAGAGTCTGGAAAATTTAGAGTGGGCAATGAAGGAGTATTTGATGAAAAAGGAAATTGTATTCACATTTGTCCACCACCAGAACAAGTTAGCGAATTAATGAAGCAATTATTTAATTGGATGAAAAAAAATAAAGATGAAATTCATCCATTAATTATGTCATCAATTTTTCATTATGAATTTGTTTTCATACATCCATTTAGTGATGGAAATGGAAGAACTGCAAGACTATGGCAAAATATCATATTATCAAATTGGGAAGATATATTTGAGTATGTTCCTATTGAAAGTGAGATAATGAAATATCAAAAAGAATACTATTCATCTATAAATAATTGTAATCAGGTTGGGGATTCAACAGAGTTTATTGAATTTATGTTGAAAATGATTAATGAAACATTAGATAATTTAATTATTGGTATAAATACTCAAATTAATCATATTAGTTCTTATGTTAAAAGATTATTAGAAGTAATGGAACCGGGAGTTAATTATAGTAGAGTAGAATTAATGGATTTATTAGAACTAAAATCTAGAGTATCATTCGTAGATAATTACTTAAATCCTGCAATAGAAAATGGATTAGTAAAGATGACATATCCAGATTCACCAACAAATAAAAATCAAACTTATTACAAAGAATAAAAGATTTGCGTTCTTGCAAATCTTTTATTCTACAATATCATCATCATCAAATTTAACATCTAAAAATTTTCTAGAAGCTAAATAATCACACATATGAACAAATCTTTGATATTTATCTTTAGGAGGAGTTAATATTTCTTCTCCTTTATAATTTTTAGTCCATGGTCCCATATGAGTCGCTATACATCTACAAACAAAATCTATTTCAGATTCATTAAGTTCAAGATTATCTTTATTTTCACGAATATAATTACTCATTAATATTGGATGTTCAAATAAAGTATATTCACTTTTAGTCATACCACTTTTTAATCCATCATGTAGAGTTAATGAAAATATAATTAAATCTTTTTCATCTTGAGTAAAATTATTTATTGCTTCATCATTAAATAACTCATAAGCAATTCTAACAGCAGCCTTAGTATGTCTTAATAAACCACCTTCACCTAATGAAAAATTAGGATGATATTTTCCAGTACTACTAGCAGGTACATGATAGAAATAATCAGGTAACTTATCTAACATAATTATTAAGCTATTTTTAATTCTATCATTCTTTATATAATTTATTTCTTTATTAAACTTCTCATGCATAATTAAACCTCTAATAAATTATATAATAAAAATATCCTTTTTTCTACTTTAATATTTAAAAATAAAAAAACTTATGTTATAATTTCAGTATATATGATAGTAGGTGGAAAAAATGAAAAGAGCTTATAAATTGTTTTTGATACCAATTATTTTACTGTCGTTATCTTATAAAACTAAAGCCGTTTGTAATGATGATGATTTAAATAATTGGGCTAATAAAGTTAGTTTAAAAGTTGTTGAATATAATCCAACAATAGAATTTACAAAAACAAATGATATTAAATTAATTCTAGATCAAGTAGAAGCAGCTTACTTATTGCAGTTAACCAGTCAAAGAAGTGATGTTTATGTAAGAGCAGTAAGTACTTATGCAGATGATGAATTAGAAGTAAAAGATTTATATTATTATGGATATTCAATATTAGCTCAAGGACACTTGAAAGAAGCAATTTATGGTGTTAATATATATGGAAGTGAAGATAGTGCTTGTCCAAATGAATTGTTAAAAACTATCAAATATAAAGTTCCAGCTTTCAACGGATATCTTCATACAGAATATTGTGAAAAATATCCTAATCATGAAAACTGTGGTTCACACTCAGACACAAGTGATTTAAGTAATGAAGAATTTCTTGATGAAATGGAAGAATATGATAAATCAATGAATCCAGATGAAGAAGAAACAAAAACAATATGGCAAGTATTATATGAAGTTATTAGAGAATACGGATTTTATATTGTAGTTCCATTCTTAATAGTTACATTAATTTATGTTATTAAAATAGAAAATGTTAAGAAAAAAGAGAAGGAGAAAGAAAATAATGAAAAGAAGTAAAAAATTATTATTTATAATATTACCATCATTAGTATTATTCTTTGCTTTATCTTTTTTCATAACAAGTAAAAGACAAGAAGAAGTAAATACAGAAACCTTATCAACAGATACAAGCGTAACAAAAAGCATATCTGATGATATGAATAGACAAATGAGTGAAATAAGAGATAGTATTACAGATAGCAATAAAAATTATGCTACAGGTAATAGAAGCGAAGTTGTCTGCGGTGGAGTAACAATCACAGAGACAGGCACACATAGTGCAGTAGGTAGCGCATATTTACATAAATGTACATCTTACACACCTTGGGTATGTAAAGCAAATGTAGAAGGTCCTCGTGCCAGTGGTTGTGAAGACCTAGTTGAAAGAGCTGCAACAGGAACATTTAGAAACGGAAAACATGCAGGTATTTATCTAGCAAAATGGGAATGTCCAGTTCTTCATGCTAATTGTCCAGAATCTATATCATATACAAAGTCAACAAATAATCCGTGTGATGGCGATTGCATTATGTATAATGATTTAAATGATACGTGTGAAGCATATGAAACTTTATATGGCAGCTGTGATGGCGGCAAAGCTACTACGAACATATGGTTGAAATGTTTTACCAAGGGAGCGCTAGCAAAGGCTCAAAGCATAGCAAATGAGAGTGGTGATAAAGTAACTTCAGTTACTTCAGATGCACCAATATGTGAAGACTTAAGGGATGCAAAAAATTGTAATGCAGCTTGTTCAAGTGCACCTGCATCATTTTATGGTGTCAATGATTATTGCTGTGGAAATGTATGTAAGGGTTGTACTAGAACATGTGCAACTCATGAACCGGTAGTTGAGCCTATAGATGGTGAAACATTTACTGCGTCATCTGGAAGTGGAATGGTTGCGGCTTATTGTATTAACCAACATATGTTAATGCCAGATGATGGAAAGTTTATGTGGGATTCATCATTTAATGTTACTGCTTGTGAAAATAGCAATTCTAGTAAAGATTGTGGATATGGATATATCTTATTAAAAGCATATGCATTAGGTTATGACTATAAAGTAACAAATGTTGCATTAAGATTGTGGGCTGCTTCTGAAAACCATGGGGCTGCTGCTGGCTATAGTGATTCTCCTGGAGTTCCTGTATCAGAAACAAGAGGTTTTGTAGCACCACATTGGAATGTTTATACACAAACATCAAAAGAAATAAATATAAGAAGATATATAAAATATGTAAATAGTAAGGGAACTAACTTTGAAAATGAAAAGTATAAAGGAAGTTACAAAACAGTTACAAAACTTGAAGATTTACAAGGAATAAGTTGTAGTTCATTAGATCCACAACCAACAGATTCAATAGCACATAGTACTGGTGAAAACATGGGTATTTTATGTACAGGAGCAAATGAAGAATACTTAAAATCAATATACTTATATATCTTAGCTATGCAAGGAAATAAAATTCCTATTGACGAAGTATATAGAAAACATTTATCAAATAAATGTAAAACAGATTCATCATTCAAAAGTAAAAATAAAGAATTATGTGCTAATCCTGATGAAGCAACAATTGATGTAGGAGATTATACTAACAGAAATTATATTCCTGTATCTGCTAAAGTAACATATATAGACCCTGATAACTTTGATACAACAATCAAATTTACAATGAGTGAAGAAGTAGATGTTGAATGTTCAGCAGAAGAAACAGCAACAGCTGGATATTGTAAAACAAATGTTGAAATTACTGATAGTAATGGAAATGTTATAAACGTAGATCATTACGACGAATGTAAAAAGAACATATGTTATATTAAAGTTAAAGGAATGAAAACTTGTAATAAAGATACTGTAGGTGAAACTAAAAAAATAAATATTAAAGTTACTACAGGTAAAGTATATGGAGACCTAGCTGTTAAGAAAATGGTAGCATGTAGTTCTCCAGGATCAAATCAAATATTCTTTGCGTTAGATTTAGATAATTCATTAAAGAATGCAAATGATCCAGAATATGATACAAAAGATGTTACAGAACAAACAGTTACAATTACTTGTCCATGTGAACCAACTAATAAATGTATGAACGATGATATAATTGATAACTTAAATAGAAAAAATGCTAAATCAAATTTAAATGCAACATGTGAACTTAAAGATAATGGAACAGGTGAATATGATACTTATGAAGATAATTCATTAGAAGATCCAAATATGAACTGTATTATAAATATGTGTTATGATGGTCAACAATCTCAATATGATTATTCTGAAAAATATGGTGTAAATAGTAAATATTGTACTTTATATTGTAGAGATGAAGTTAGATTCTATCTAGCAAATAAAACTAAAGTATATACAGGAATGCAATTTAGATATGATGTAGGTTCTAAATTAAAGAAAAATGGAGTAATTAAAGAACAAGTTGATACAAATGAAGTTAAATATTTAACAAGTGTTGTTAGACAAGAAAGACATTGTACATCTGTTATAGATTATGAAACATGGAAAAAAGATTATGATAATGCATCAAGTCTTGATAAAGAACAATTGATATATGATATTGAAAATTGTAATTTATATGATATTAGCAAAATAAATGTTAAAAATTATTATGAAGATGCAAAAGTTATAGAAAATGGAACTGAGAAAAAAGGTTATACAACAGTAGATTACATTAAGGAAACATTAGAATGTCAAACTGATGCAAGTGGTGAAAATTCATGTGCTGATTTAGAACTTGAATATAAATCAAAATATAATGGTGATGGTACAAATACATTTGCAAAAGATGAAGGACAAGTTATTTCAGAAGTAAAATATTGTTCTGGAGATAATTGCTATAAATATGAATGTCCATATACTAAAAAGGATTATCCAGATTATAATACAAGATTAAAGAAATGTAATGAATGGTCAAAAACAGAAGGGGCAGAATTTGATCCTGATGGAGAGAACATAACAACAACAATAAATGGAATAGAAGTTCCTAAAAATGATTATGCTGCAATAGTTGTATCAAGTGAAGTTGATTTCTCTAATCCAATTAAATATCAAACAAAAGCATATACTGGTGATATAAAGAAAGTTGAGAATGATGAAGTAGAAGATATGTACACTCCACTTGCTAAAAATAGTTTCCCAGTAGAATTAAATCAAAAGACATTTATAAATGATCCTAATGATGAAGAAAACTGGAAATATGTAAAGCATTATTATAAATTTAGATTATTAGTTGACAGACCTAATAGAGCAATGGAAAAATATTTAGGACTATTAGGAAATGAACAAGGACATCAATTTGATTATAATTATACATGTAACTTTGATGTTTATAATAAGTCAACTGACTATAGTTGTGATCCAGAAGCAAATTATAATAAGTGTTATGAAATTTCTTCTGATGGAGTTGTAACATTCCATGAATCATTTAAAGATGAAAATGGTAATGAAGTTGCTTGTAGTAAAGAATGTGTACAATCTGGTGGATATGGATTTGTATTTAGAAACGTTCAATTAGATAATATGTTCCCATCAGAAAATGTTAGGGAAACTGGAAATAACTGGACAACTGATAAAGCTAAAGAAGCTATTGAAGAAATAGAAGCTTCAGCTGATAAAATGTATACAACTGATGAATATTTAGAATATAGTTATACAATTACACCAGAAGCAATTAAAAGTATTAAAGATTATAATAAACAAGAAGAATCATCTGGTGGATATCAGAATTCAACATTATATGGATGCGAAAGTTCTAAAACAAATGTATCAGCATTTGAGAATTGTAAGAGTAAATTTTTAGAAGAAATCAGTAAAGATGAAACAGTTCTTGGAATGAACATAACAGCCCATAAATCAGATGGAATATCTGAATATACTAAAAACAAAAACAAAACTTCAAATGTTACAGAGTAAAATGTAAAATGCATATGACATCATATGCATTTTATGTTGAAAATATATAAACAAATCTTTTCATCAAAATAAAAATATGTTAAAATATTTATGTAATATTAGGAGAGTGTATGAAGAATATAAAAGAATTTTTTTCATTTAAAAAAATATCATCAAAAAACTATGTTATAGTTTTAATAGTTTCAGTTTTAGTAATAGCAGTAACATTATATGTTAGAAGTTTTTATTTAAGTTATGAAGTTTATAAAACGAATAATAGTGTATTTATAGATAAAAGTGTAAATCAAATGAATACAGAAGATTTTGATTTTGCTCTTACGGAAGTAAGCGAAGCTATACTTTATGTAAGTTATACTGGCTCTAGTGAATTATATGATATTGAAAAAAGATTATATAGAGAAATGGAAAAGAAAGATTTAATTAGTAAAGTAATTTACTGGAATGTAACAGACTTTAAAGGAAACGATGAATATTTAAAAATGCTAAAAGAACATTTTAAAGAGGTTGAAGATGAAATCACAACAATCCCATTGTTAATATACATAAAAGATGGTAAAGCTGTTGAAGCAATAAGTAGTGAACTTAAAACAATCGATTATATAGCATTTGATAAGTTAGTTGAAAAATACGAAATTGAATAATTTTGTGTTTTTTTATTGTAAAAAGTAGTGTTTTAAAAAGTTATTGCGTATTTAATTAATGAGAAGACAAAAT